>JANOCM010000248.1:0-6191 GCA_031412175.1 Alphaproteobacteria bacterium | reverse complement strand
CTTTTCCGGTGTCGAGGCGGCGGCGATGACCCGCGCGCCCAGCGCCTTGCCGACCTGGATGGCGGCGCCGCCGACACCGCCGGCGGCGCCGAAGACCAGCAGCGTCTCGCCGGATTGCAGCCGGGCGCGATCGGCAAGGCCGTGCAACGCGGTCAGATAGTTGAGCGGCATGGCGGCAGCGGTTGCAAAGGTGACGCCATCGGGAACCCGGCGACACGCGGCCGCGGGCGCCAGCGCCATTTCGGCAAAGCCGTGCTGCGTCATCGCCATCACCCGGTCGCCGATTTGCCAACCGCCGGTGTCAAGGCCGACTGCATCGATCGTGCCGGCGACTTCGCTGCCCGGGATGTGCGGCAGCGGCGGCTTGACCTGGTACCGCCCCAGCGCGACGAGCGCATCGACATAGCCGATGCCGACCGCGGCGACCCGGATGCGCACCTGGCCGGGGCCGGGCGCGGGCGCCGGGACATCGACCTCGGCATAGTCGGCGAGCAAATCGAGCCTGGCGGCGGCGATGGCGCGCATCAGGCGAAATCATATTCCGCAGGGGTGAACTTCGACGTCATCTGCCAATAATCCACCAGCCTGTAGGGCAGTACCGCGAACACCCGCCCCTGCGGGTTGCGATACCAGTTGCTCAGCCCCTTGTGCGACCAGACCATACCGTTGTGCAGGCGATCGACCTCGGCGACATAGGCGTCGTGGACCGGCGGCTTGACGTCGAGGCTGTGGTGGCCGCCCTCGATGACTTCGCGCAGCGCCATCATCACATAGCGCACCTGGCATTCCGACATGAATATGACGTTGCCGCCGTGCGCCAGCCCGGTGTTGGGCCCCATCAGCATGAAGAAGTTGGGGAAACCCGGCATGGTGGTGCCGAGATAGGCGGTGGCGTCGTCGGGCTTCCAGACATCGTGGATCTCGACGCCGTTCAGCCCGGTGATGCGCATCGGCGCGAGCATCTTGCTCGCCTGGAAACCCGTCGCATAGATGATTGCATCGGCGGGCCAGGTCTGGCCGTCGGCGGTGACCACGCCCTCGGGCACGATGCGGGTGATGCCGTCAGTGATCAGGTCGACGTTGGGCCGCTGCAGCATCTTGAACCAGTCATTGTCGATCAAAATGCGCTTGCCATAGGGCGGGTAGTCGGGAACGACCTTGGCGAGCAGCGGCGAATTTTCGCCGAGTTCGCGCCGCATATGGCGCTCCATGAAGATGCGGTGGCGGTTGTTCTGTTCGTTGATCGAATGCGCCGGATCATGCCATTCGGGATCGATCTTCAGCGCCGGGTGCAGCCCGTCGGCAAAGGCCCAGAACATCTGGAACCGGTACCAGCGGCCATAATAGGGCACGTTGGCGAGCACCCATTTCTTGCCGTCGGCGACTTCGGCGAAATAATTGGGGTTGGGCACCACCCAGTGCGGCGAGCGCTGGAAGACCATTAGCCGGTCGACATCGGGGGCGATCGTCGGGCCGACCTGGTGGCCCGACGCGCCGGTGCCGATCATCGCGATGCGCTTGCCGCGCCAGTCGAAACCGGGGTCCCAATGGCCGGTGTGGACGCTGGGGCCGGCAAAGCTGTCGCGGCCGGGGATGTCGGGCAGTTTCGGCCGGTTGAGGATGCCGACCGCCGACATCACGGCATTGGCGGTGAGATCGAACACGCTGCCATCGGCGCGGCGCGCGGTCACCGTCCAGGTCTGGCGCGTTTCGTCGAAGCGGCACTGGGTGACTTCGGTGCCGAAATGCGTGCGGCGGCGCAGGTCGTGCTTGTCGGCGACGCCTTCGAAATACTGCCACAGCTCGTCGCGCTTGGCGAAGAAGTGCGACCAGTCGTTGTTGGGCTCGAACGAATAGGAATAGAAATGGTTGGGCGTGTCGACGCCGCAGCCCGGATAGCTGTTCTCATACCAGGTGCCGCTGACGGTTTCGTTCTTTTCGATGATGGTGAACGGGATGCCGGCCTGCTGCAGCCGGATGGCGGCGCACATCCCCGATACGCCGGCACCGATGACGACGACATGAAAGGCATCGAGCACGGCCTGCGCCGGCCGGTTGCGCCACACCATGCCGCGCGGGTCGATCGCGGCGGGGCGCAGATCCTCCTGCATCATTGCGACATAGTCGGCGCCGACCGGTGAGCCCGCGGCGGTCGAGAGCATGTCGACGAGCAATTGCCCGCCGGGAATCGCCGGCAGCGGGCGCGGGTGGCGGGCGAAGTCCATCAGCACATCGAACAAGGCGCTGCGGATTTCGGCGCGCATTTCGGCGGGCATGGTTTCCTGATAGCTCGAAGGGCCGGCGATGAACGGCCGGGCGCGATCGAGCCAATCATGGTTGCCGGTCAGGGTGACGAGCACCAGCATCAGAGTCGCCGGATCGGCCTGTTCGAGCGCGGCGCGCAATTGCCCCGGATCGGCGGCGAGGGCGCTCAGGTCATCGGCAGGCTTGGTCACGGCGGGTCCAGTCATCAGGCAAAGGCGGGCAGGGCACGAAATCCATCGGGGGTCGCGGCGATGCGCACAACATGGTCGCCGGCGAAATGGGCGGGCACCAAAATGGCGTCCTCCGCCGCGGCGCGCGCCAGCACATTGCGGCGGGCGGTGCGCGCCTGGGTCGCATCCTCGCAGAAAATGCTGTTCCAATCGGGGTTGAGGATCTGCAGCGGATGGTGGAGCACGTCGCCGACGAACATCGCAGTCTCGCCGCCATCGCTCAGCGTCAGCGTCTGGCAGCCCGGCGTATGGCCGGGATTGGGATCGAGCCGCACGCCATCGGCGATCTCCACGCTGCCGCTGACGATCTGGGCGAGGCCGCGGTCGAGGATCGGGCGGACACTGTCGTCGAAAAAGCCCGCGTTGACCGCCTCGCCGATCATGTCGGGGAATTTGTTGCGGTTGTCGGGGTCCCAATATTCGACATCGGGGGCCGGAAACACATAGCGCGCATTGGCAAAGGTCGGTTGCCAGTCGCCATCGACGCGCATGGTGTTCCAGCCGACATGATCGACGTGGAGATGCGAACACACCACCAGGTCGATGCTGTCGGGCGCAAAGCCGGCCGCGGCCAGCCGGTCGAGGAAATCGGTGTCGAGGTTGTCGAACACCGGGATGCCGGGCCGGACCTTGTGATTGCCGCAGCCGGTGTCGAAGAGGATGGTGCGGCCGCCGGCTTCGATGACCCAGCTCTGGATGCGCGCCTGGATGGCATCGGTATCATGGTCGAGATAGGCCGGTGCGATGGCATCGCGGGTTTCGGCATAGCGATCGGCGTCGAAACCGGCGAACAGCAGTTCGGGGGTCAGGAAGGCGCCGCGGCATTCCTCGATGCGGGTGACGCGGGCTGTGCCGACGGTGAAACTGTCCATGATCGTGCCTCCCCGGCTCTGCGTCGCGGTAGGTTTTTTACCTTCAACCGTAATCATAAAAAATCTACTTATGGGTAGTTACAACCTCAGGGCAAACCGTCAAGCGTTTCGGCGCAGGGCAGGCGCCGCCCTTCGGCAATAGTGTTGCGGCGGCGCATCGACCGCCGGGAAAAGCGCTGCACGGCCTACGGATTGTCTATTGCTTCTAACTCGCAACCGGTCATATCTACGCAACGGTAGATAAAACATCACCGGCGATTTTGGGGAGTGGGCATGCGGAATCTTCTGGTTGGCGCGTCGCGCCATGGCACGGCGCAGCGTCTGTCGGTTGGCGTGTTGCTGGCCGGATCGATGGCCATCATTGCCACGCCGGCCCTCGGCCAGACCGCCGCCACCAGCACCGATGGCGTCGCCGATATCGTCGTCACTGCCACCCGCAGCTCGGAATCGCTGTCGAAAGTTGCCGCCTCGGTCACCGCCATCGGTGGCGACCTCGTCGGCGCCGGCGGCATCAAGGACATCGGCTCGCTGGCCTCGGCGGTCCCCAATCTCTCGGTCGGCGACCAGTTCGGCATCAACCGCACCTTCATCCGCGGCATCGGCCTGACCAGCATCGACCTTGGCGCCGATGGTGCCGTCGCCTTCCTGCAGGACGGCGTGCTGATCGCCCGGCCCGCGGCGCAGCTGACCGGGTTTTACGATATCGAGCGCGTCGAAGTGCTGCGCGGCCCGCAGGGCACGTTGTATGGCCGCAGCGCCACCGCCGGTGCGATCAATCTGATCACCAAGAAGCCGTCCGAGGAATTGAGCGGTTATGCCCGCGCCAGCTATGGCAATTACAACGCCGTGACGCTGGAAGGCGCTGTCGGCGGCGCGGTTGTCGCCGACAAGATCCTCGTCCGCGTCTCGGGCAAATATGACCGCCGCGACGGCTATGGCAAGAACCTGTTCACCGGCTCCGATGTCGACGATCGCGACGCCTATGCGATCCGCGGCGCCATCACCTTCAAGGCGAGCAACGAACTCGACCTGCTGATCTCGGCTGACCATTTCAACGAAAGCGACAACAATTACGCCTTCCACTATTTCGGCCCGACCGTTGCGGCGGAGAACGCGCTGGGCTCCATCCTCGGCGGCGACACCATCATCACCCGCGCTGCCAGGCTGGGGGAAAAGGTCAATTTCCGCGACATCTATTCCGACCAGGAAGCCATCAACCGTCGCCACGGCACCAGCGTCAACGGCACGCTCGAATGGCGCCCGGGCGACTGGAACATCAAGTCGATCACCGGCTATCGCGACTTCAAGCGCTTCAACCGAGACGATCTCGATGCCTCCAACGTCAACATGTTCGGCCAGAACAATTATGACGAAAAGAGCAAGACCTTCAGCCAGGAATTCATCGCCACGATGAAGGGCGACCGCTTCGACCTGCTGCTCGGCGCCAGCTACTTCCACGAAACGCTCGACGGCGCGGTGCGCGTGCCGCTGACCAATCTCGGCATCCTGTTCGGGCTGCCCGCCGATACCTTCAACAGCCAGAACTACCTCCAGCAGGGCCGTGTCACCATCAACGCCTATGGCGTCTATGCACAGGGCTCGTTCAACGTCACCGACAAGCTCAAGCTGACCGCCGGCGCGCGCTACAGCTATGAAAAGCGCCGTGGCACCGGCACCTTCGAATTCCTCGGCGTTGTCCCCACCGACAAGGAAAAGGGCTGGGGCGCCGTCACCCCGACCTTCGCGATCAACTACCAGGCCAGCGACCAGACGCTGCTTTATGCCTCGGTCACCCGCGGCTTCAAATCGGGCGTCATCAACGTCGGCTCGCAGAACGACGTCATCAACCCCGAATACGCCTGGGGCTATGAAGCCGGCATCAAGACCTCCGCGCTCGATGGCAAGCTCGCTGGCAGCATCGCCGCCTTCTATATCGACTATACCGATCTCCAGGTCGGCTTCGTCGGCGCCGACAGTGTCGTCACCACCGTCAACGCCGCTTCGGCGCGCAACTATGGCCTCGAGCTCGAACTGCGCGCGAAGCCGGCAACCAACTGGAATTTCGAACTTTTCGCCACCTATCTCAATGCCAAGTACAAGGATTTCACCACCGGCGACTATCGCCAGGGCTTTGCCCAGGTCGACCTGTCGGGCAACCGCCTGTCGAACGCGCCCGAATTCAGTTTCCGTGCGGCCACCGATTTCACCATTCCGTTGGGCGATGCCAAGCTCAACCTGCGCGGCGATCTCAACTGGCAGGACCGGGTGTTCTTCACCGAATTCAACAACGCCGACGCAACGCAAGGCCCGTATGCGACGATCAACGGCGGCATCAAATACACCTCGGCGAGCGGCGCCTGGTCGGTCGATGTCTGGGGCCGCAACCTCACCAACAAGTTCATCATCAGCAACAACATCATCACCGCGCCGCTCTACAACAGCATCCGCGTCGGCTCGCTGGCGCCGCCGCGCACCTATGGCGTGACGCTCGGCGTGAACTTCTGACGTGGCCACGGCCGGATCGCGCTTCTCGTTCGATCCGGCCGACCCCGGGTTGCTGGCGGACCCCTATCCGGTGTTCGCCCGGCTGCGCGCCGACGATCCGGTGCACTGGTCGGACCATGGCTTCTGGGTCGCCACCCGCCACGAGGATGTGCGCGGCGTCATCATGGACCGCGCCCGCTTCGGCCAGGGCGATTTCGTCCCCAATATCCAGCTGTTCTACGGCCCCGATTTCGATGTCCTCGCGCACCCGGCCTATCGCTGGCTGTCCGAAGTCTTCGTCTTCCAGGATCCGCCGCGCCACACCCGCCTGCGCGGCCTC
>JANOCM010000247.1:0-7919 GCA_031412175.1 Alphaproteobacteria bacterium | reverse complement strand
ACCAGCGGCGCCAGCCGGGCCGCGACAGGCCCCGGCTTGCCGCTGCCGATGGCCTCGCCGTCGATCCGCACCACCGGAAGCAGCGGCGCCGTCGTCGAGGTCAGCAGCGCCTCGTCGGCCGCAAGCGCCTCATCGAGGCTGAACGGCCGCTCGTCGACACCGATCTGCGCGGTGCGGGCAAGATCGATCAGCGCATTGCGGGCGATGCCGGGCAGGATCGATGCGGAAAGCGGATGGGTAATCAGCCGGCCGCCCTTGACGATCCAGGCATTGGTCGAGCTGCCCTCGCGGATGGTGCCGTCCTCGGCGACCAGCCACGCCTCGAAGGCGCCGGCGGCACGCGCGTCCTGCTTGGCCATGACATTCGCCAGCAGGCCCGTCGTTTTCAGATCGACGCGCCGCCAGCGCATGTCGTTGACGGTAATGACGCTCACCCCGGTCGCCTGCTGCCGCACGCGCTGGGCAAAGTCAAAGCGCCGGACGGTCATGATCAGGCTTGGCGATGCGCCTTCCGGAAAGCCATGGTCGCGCCGCGCGCTGCCGCGGGTCAACTGGATGTACAGCAACCCGTCGCGCTGGCCGTTCACTGCTACCAGCCGCCGTACGACGATGCCGAGCGCGGCGTCGGTCATCGGGAAATCGATGAACAGCGCCGCCAGCCCGCGCCGCAGCCGCGCCAGATGACCATCCCAATCGAGCAGCCGGCCGTTGATGATGGCGCAGACTTCATAAAGCGAATCGGCGAATTGCAGCCCGCGATCCTCGACATGGATCATGGCATCGCGCAGCGGCACCATCCTGCCATCGACATAGGCCAGTTGCGGCATTCGGGCGCGTCTCCACCAGCGGCAGGGGCCGCGACATGGCCAGCCTTTAGCGGCTAAAGACCGGTCATGTCAGCACTGCATCTCATCTGGTTCCGCAACGATCTCCGGCTTGCCGATCACGCTGCCGTGATAGGCGCCGCCAAGGCCGGGCCTGTGGCGGCGCTGTTTGTCCTCGATGACGAGACGCCGGGCCATTGGAAGATAGGCGCGGCACAGCGCTGGTGGCTGCACCACAGCCTGGCGTCGCTGGCTCGGGACCTCGCGGCGCGCGGCGGCACGCTGATCCTGCGCCGGGGCCGCGCCGCCGAAATCGTGCCGCAGGTGGCAGCGGCGCTCGGCGCTGCGGCGGTACATACGCTGATGCATTACGAACCCTGGGCCAAGGCGCAGGACGCCGCCGTGGCGAAAGCCGTGACGCTGAAGCGCTATCACGGCGCGCTGCTGGCGCCACCGGCGAGCGTGCTGGCCGGAAGCGGCGGCCGCTATCGGATCTTCACGCCGTGGTGGCGGAAATTGCTTGAACAAATGCCACCGCAGCGCCCGCAGCCGGTGCCCGAAATGGCGTTCGCCGCGGCACCGGCCGGCGACGATCTCGCCGATTGGCAGCTGTTGCCGACCAATCCCGACTGGTCGGGCGGCTTCGACATCTGGACACCGGGGGAGGCGGGTGCCGTAGCACGGCTGGCGCAATTCATCGCCGTGGCGCGCGATTACGACACGGCGCGAAACCTGCCGTCGCAGGAAGGCTCGTCACGGCTGTCGCCCCATTTCGCGCTCGGTGAAATCTCGGTCCGCGCCGTCTGGCACGCGGTTGCCGATGCGATTCCCGCCGCCGCCGCCGAGCCCTATCTGCGCGAGCTTGGCTGGCGCGACTTCGCCGCCAATATCCTCGACCAGTTCCCCGATCACGGCGATGTGCCGGGCCGCGCACAGTTCGATGATCTGGGCTTTCGCCAGGCCCCCGATGACCTGGCGGCGTGGCAGCACGGCCGCACCGGCTATCCGATCGTCGATGCCGGGATGCGGCAGCTATGGGCGACCGGCTGGATGCACAACCGCGTCCGCATGATCGCCGCGTCGTTCCTCGTGAAGCACTTGCTGATCGACTGGCGGCTGGGCGAACGCTGGTTCTGGGATTGTCTCGTCGATGCCGACCTCGGTGCCAATTCCTTGGGCTGGCAATGGGTGATGGGATCGGGCGTCGATTCGTCGCCGTTCAACCGGGTGTTCGCACCGGTGTCGCAAAGCGCCAAGTTCGATGCCGCCGGCTATATCCGGCGCTGGGTGCCCGAGCTTGCCGAATTGCGCGATGCCCATATCCATGCGCCGTGGGAGGCCGAACCGATGATGCTGCGCGCTGCCGGCGTTGCGCTGGGCCGCAGCTATCCCAAACCGATCATCGGCCATGCCGAAGGCCGGGCGCGGGCGCTGGCGGCCTATGCGGCGGTAAAGGGCTGAGGCTTGCGCCGCAGCCGGTACAGCACCGTCACCACGCCAACCAGCCCGGCGATGGCCAACGCCTCGTCCCGGGTCGATTGCGCGGCCAGCCAGGCACTGGCGCCAAAGGCGATGAAGGCCGCCGGCCACAGCCCGGGGATGCGCGACACCGGCCCGGCGAGCGCCACGTCGGCGGCGCGCAGTTTCAGCGCCGCCGCGCAGCCGATGACATAGACGATCAGCGTCACCAGCGTCGACGCAATGACCAACGCCTTGAAACTGCCGGTCAGCGCCAACCCGATGATGACGATGGCATGGGTGGTCACCGCCACCTGCGGGGCATGGTGGCGGGCATCGAGCCGGCCGAACAGCGCCGGCAGATAGCCGTCGCGCGCCGCGGCGAAGATCACCCGCGGCGAGCTCAGCATGTCGCTGGCCAGCCAGCCGATAATCGAGACCATCGCGCCGACTGCCATCATCGCGCCGAGCGCCGGCGACACGCTGCCCAGCGCTGCTGCCAGTGGCGACGGCGCGTCGGCGAGCGCGTTGCCGATCAACCCCTGCGCCACGGTCTGGATGCCGATGTATAGCAAGGTCACCAACATCAGCGAAATACCGATGGCGCGTGGGATGGTGCGCGCCGGGTTGCGCACCTCCCCCGCGACGCCCAGCCCGGCCTCGATGCCGGTAAACATGAACAGCCCCAGGATGGCGGCGCGGCCGATATCGGCATCGCCGCCGGCGGGCAGCGGCGCGATCAGGTTGGCCGGCGCGACGAACGCCGCGCCGATGACGAGGAACAGCACGATCGGCACCAGTTTCAGCACCGTCGCGGCCGAGATGAAGCGCGACGCCGATGCGACGCTGCGGATGTTGATGAGCACCAGCCCGAGATACAGCGCAACGATCGCCGCGGCGCGGCCGATGCCATCGCCGAGTGCCGGCACGAACAGGCTGGCGGCGGCAACCGCCGCCACCGCGCCCGCTGCACTGGCGAGGGCATTGCTCGCCCAGTTGAGCGCGCCGGTCAGCCAGCCGGCATAGTTGCCGAATGCGGTAGTGGCGAAACCATAGATGCCGCCGCTGGTCGGCACCCGCGCCGCCGCCTCTGCAAAGCACAGCATGATGGCGCCCATCACGATGGCGCCGGCGACATAGCCGAGCGGCCCCCACGGCCCCAGCGCCGCGGCGATGTCGCGCGGCACCACGAAAATCGCGCCGCCGATGATAAAGCCGACGAAATTGCCGACAAGGCCGCCCAGCCCGATGCCGGCAACCAGCCCGGCATCGCGGCCGCGTGTCGGGGTCGTGGTGGTCACTGCCAGCCACGCTAGGGGGAGCGGACGGGGCTGTCCACTCCCCCGCCGGGGCGGCTAGCCGAGGTCGAAGACCAGCACCTCGGCGCCGTCGGCACTCGCCAGGTCGAGCGTGGCGATGTCCTTCGTCGCCAGCCCGTCGCCCTGCGCCAGCGCCTTGCCGTTGGCGCTGAGGCTGCCGCGCGCCACCTGCAGCCACGCATGCCCGCGGGTGACCGGCACGGCCAGGCTGCCGCCCGGCGCAAGCAGCGCCCGGCTGATGGTGGCGTCGCTGCGGATCGTCACCGCTTCGGGGCCGCCGTCAGGCGATGCGATCAGGTCGAGCCGGGTTTCGCCCGGCCGGGCCACCGGCAGGGTTTTCTGTTCATAGCCCGGCGCGATGCCGCGCTCGCTGGGGATCAGCCAGATCTGCAGCAGATGCACCGGATCGGTGGCGCTGGCATTGAATTCCGAATGGCGGATGCCGGTGCCGGCGCTCATGCGCTGGGCATCACCGGGGCGGATGACCTCGCCGGTGCCAAGCGAATCGCGATGCTCGAGCGCGCCGTCGAGGATGTAGGTGACGATTTCCATGTCGGCGTGCGGATGCGTCGGGAAGCCGCCGCCGCCGGCAAGCTTGTCCTCGTTGATGACGCGCAGCGACCGGAACCCCATGAACTTGGGATCGCGATAGTCGCCGAAACTGAAGCTGTGCGCGGTGTCGAGCCAGCCGAAATCGAACTTGCCGCGCTGGTCGGCGGGACGGTGAAGCATCATAGTTGTTTACCCCTTGCAGGTTGGGCGAAGCGCCCGTTTGACGACAATCTGGGGCGGCAACGCGCGATGTTCCAGATGCATCGCGTGCGGGGCAGCCATGCCGTGGTCGCAGGGCGGAACTTCGCAGGCCACATCCGGGTTTTGCCGCCGAAGGAGACGCATCATGTTGAAAGCAGTCATCGGCGGTCTGGCACTCGGCGCCCTGGCGATCTGGTGGGGCAGGCGCGCCGCCGCCGGGATCCAGGACGGTATCGACGGCTTGACCGTCGACGCCGGTGGCCGTGAGCGTGGCGACGCAGCGCGGCCGAGCGGCGCCGGAGAAACCGATCGGGACAGCATTCCGGATGCGATGCCGGCTTTCTAGGGCGCGATCTCGGCACCCTGCCAGTCGAACAGCCGGCCGGTTTGCGCCGGGGTGGTGGCGTTGATAACGGCCAGAAGGTGCGTCGCCGACTCGGTTGCGGTGAACAGCGTCTTGACGTTGCGCTGGAACGGCTTCGACAGGCCGGTATCGACGGTGCCGGGGTGGAGGCCGATGACGATGCTGTCGGGGTTCTTGCGCGCCTGTTCGATGGCGATGGTGCGCAAGATCTGGTTGAGCGCTGCCTTTGCCGCGCGATAGGCGTGCCAGCCACCGAGGCGATTGTCGGAGATCGATCCGACGCGCGCCGACAGCGCCGCGAACAGGGTCTTTCGCCCCTTGGGCAACAACGGCAGGAAGGCCTGCGCCACCAGCGCCGGCCCGGTGGCGTTGACCGCAAAGGCGCGCGCAAAGGCGTCGGGCGACAACATCCGCAGGTCGCGTTCCGGCGCCAGGCCATCGGCATGGAGCAACCCGGTGGCGCAGATGACGAGGTCGGGCGGCACAGTCACGGCCGCCGCTGCGGCGGTGATGCTGGCAGGGTCGGTGAGATCGAAACCGGTTGCACGCGAAAACCGGGTGACGCGCGCAAAATGCGGATCGGCCTCAAGCAAATCGGCGAGCGCAGCACCGATGCCGCCGCTGGCGCCGATAATGACGGCATGGGCGCCGGGAGCGAAGGATGGCAACTGGGTCATGGCGTGGGGCTAGGCGCTGCGCGTCGGCATGGCGAGGGGACGCGGTGGCGCAGGGTCCCGACTCACCTACCCCCGGTCCCTGCCTTTCAGGGCGGGGGGGAAACTTAGTCCTTTTCCATCGTGCATTGAAGCGGGTGCTGGTGCTCGCGGGCGAAATCGATGACCTGGTTGACCTTGGTTTCGGCAACTTCGTAGGTGAAGATCCCGCAGACGCCGACGCCGCGCTGGTGGACGTGCAGCATCACCCGCGTCGCATCCTCGATCGTCATCTTGAAGAAGCGCTGCAGGGTCAGCACGACGAATTCCATCGGCGTGTAATCGTCGTTGAGCATCAGCACCTTGTACAGCGCCGGCTTGGCGGTGCGGGTGCGGGTCTTGGTGGCGACGCCGACCCCGGTGCCGCCAGGGCCGCCGGGCTTGCCGCCATCGGTATCGTCATCGCTGAGCAACGGCACGAGTGTCATCAAGGGGTTCGGCTCCGGGAAGCGGGTGCGAAATGCCAATATAGGGGGGATTCCGTCCACAGAAAAGGGCGGGCGCGTCGCCGCACCCGCCCCTTCCGGCGTCAAATCGAAAACGAGCTTACTTGGTAAAGGTCGTCTTCAGCTTGTCGGTGGCGATCGCGGCGCGGTTCTGTACCGGCTCAAACACTTCACCGGCGAGCTTGACCATCATTTCCGAAAGCTTCGAAAATTCGGAAACGGCATGGTCGAACTGGCCCTTGGCATAGTCGCTCTGCAGCTGCATCAACTCGTTGGGCGTCTTGGCCGAGGTCATCGCCTTCATGGCGACCGAAGCTTCTTCAAAGCTCTTCTTCGACACTTCCGAGATGTGGGTGGCGATCTGCTCGATGCCGGCGGTGGCGGCGCGGGCCGAGGCCAGCAGCGCTTCGACATTGCCGCGCGCCATGTCGGTGATTTCGTCGAGCGACTTCATGCTCTGCTCGACGGCTTCTTTCGACTTGGCGGTGATCTGTTCCATCGCGGCCTTGCCGGTGGTCATCGCGTCTTCAGCCGACTTGTTCATCTGGCTGACGGTGTTCTTGACAGTGTCCTGGGTGTTTTCAAAGGCAGTGGCCATGGGAGTATCCTTCAGGTTGAACGGCGTGGTGATGACGGAAAGCGACGGACGCGGCGCCGGGGAGGCGACGGCCGCAGCGGCGGGGGTCGGCGGGGTGATCGGGGCAGGAGTTGGGGCTAGGGTCGGGGCAGGAGCCGGTACAGCCGCGGTCTGGGCAGGGGCCAGAGCAGCAACCGGCTGTGCCGCCACAACCGCAGGTGCAACGACCGGCGGCGTGACGACTGGTGCTGCCGGCTTGACCGCAACCGGGTTGGCCGCCGGAGCGGCGGGGACCGGCGCCGTGGCAACGGGAGCCTTGGCGACCGGTGGCTTCGCAGCGACCGGCTTGGCAATCGCGGCAGGCGCCACAGGGGCTTTGGCGACCGGCGGCTTGACCGCTGCCCCAGCCTTCGCCGGCGCTGCCATCGGTGCCGGCTTGGCAATCGCTGCCGGCTTGGCAGCAACAGGCGCCGGCGGTGCGGCCGGTGCCGCAACAGTGGGCTTTGACGCAGCGGGCGCAGCATGAGCCACGACGCCGGTGGCGGCAGGCTTTTTCGGTGCGGTCTTCGTCTTGGCGGGCATTGCTGGCTCCACGTTCATGCTGCGGTGCAACATAGTCGAACTCGCAACGACTTTCAAGGGCCTTTGTTGCAGTGCAACATGAACCGGAAACCCGAAATTTTACAATGGCCTAGTGACCCGCCAGCACAGGTTCGACGCCCGAAGCCGCCAGTTGCGCATAAAGTTCATCCTGCAGCCGCGCCAGCGCCTCGGCACTGCGCGCTTCGACCCGCGCCACCAGCACATCCTGGGTGTTTGACGCGCGCAGCAGCCACCAGCCGTCGGGCGTCGTCACCCGCGCGCCATCGGTCTCGTCGACCCTGGCGCCGGCCGCGCGCAGCCGCGCCAGCACTTCGGTCACCACTGCGAACTTGCGATTCTCCGACGACTGGAACCGCAGCTCGGGCGTGTTGACCATCGCCGGCATCGCGTCCTTCAGCGCGGTCAGCGAGCCGCCGAGCGCCGAGACGGCACGGATCAGCCGCACCGCCGCATAGATGCCGTCGTCAAAGCCGTACCATTGGTGCTTGAAGAAGATGTGCCCGCTCATCTCGCCGGCGAGTGGGGAATCGACTTCCTTCATCTTGGCCTTAATGAGACTGTGGCCGGTCTTCCACATCAGCGGCACGCCGCCCAGCTCGGCGATGCGGTCGTAGAGCGCCTGGCTGGCCTTCACATCGGCAATGATCGTCGCGCCGGGGAGCGCCTCCAGCACCGGCTCGGCAAGGATGCCGAGCAGCTGGTCGCCCCAGACGACGCGGCCCAGGCCATCGACGGCGCCGAGCCGGTCGGCATCGCCATCGAACGCGACGCCGAAATCGCAGCGATGTTCGGCGACCTCACGCTTCAGATCGGCGAGGTTCTTTTCCTCGGTCGGATCGGGGTGATGGTTCGGGAAATTGCC
>JANOCM010000246.1:0-3334 GCA_031412175.1 Alphaproteobacteria bacterium | reverse complement strand
CCGCCGGTGGTGGCGGCGGCGGGCGAAGTGCGCACCAAGGAGGAACTGGGCGGCGCCGGCATCCATGCCCGCAACGGCGCGATCGACGACCGGGTGGACAGCGAGGCCGAGGCGTTCGTGCGGCTGCGGCGGTTCCTGTCGTACCTGCCGAGCTCGGTCGATGAACTGCCGGCACGCGGCCCCGTGAAGGACAAGCGCCGCAAGGGTGAGGACTGGCTGGCATCGGCGGTGCCGCGCGACGGCCGCAAGCTGTATCCCATTCGCCCGATCATCGAGGCGGTGGTGGATCGCGACAGCTGGTTCGAGATCGGCCGCGAATGGGGGCTGGGCATCGTCACCGGCTTTGCCCGCATCGACGGCTGGCCGGTGGCGATCCTGGCGTCGAACCCCGAAACATTGGGCGGGCTATGGACCGCGGCGACAGCGCGGAAGGTCGAACGCCATGTCGATCTGGCCGATACCTTCCATCTGCCGGTCGTCCATCTGGTCGACAATCCCGGCTTTCTGATCGGCCGTCGCGCCGAGGACGAGGGGACAATCCGCTGGGGTTCCAGGGCCTTGGCGGCGATATATCAATGCTCGGTACCCTGGTGTGCGGTGGTCTTGCGCAAGGCCTATGGCATGGCGGGCAGCGGCCATGCCCCGGCCGACCGCTTTCGCTGGCGGTTGGCCTGGCCGTCGGGCGACTGGGGCAGCTTGCCGATTTCGGGCGGGCTGGAGGCGGCATATCGCGCCGAGCTCGAGGCGTGCGACGACCCCAAGGCGCGGCTGGCGGAGATCAAGGCGCGGCTCGAACGGGTGCGATCGCCGTTCCGCACGGCGGAGCATTATGGCGTCGAAGCGATCATCGACCCGCGCGAAACGCGCAGCGAGCTTTGCGAATTCGCGAACCTGGCGCAACGCGCACTGGTCCCGGGGCGCAAGGGGCGCGGGCTGCGCTGCTGATTTTTTGCACGGAGAGGGGAACGGACATGCGGATGATATGGGCGATGGTGTTGATGCTGCCGGTACCGGCGATGGCGGCCGATGCGCTGCATCCGGCAGTGATCAGTGCGGCCGAAGCCAAGGGCGCGGTGTTCGATCGCAAGGGCGTCGTGGCGGCGCATGGCACCCGCGATGCGATCAGCGTGATGACCGGCGACCGGCTGTTCAACAGCGGCATGTACGAGGCCGGCCCCGGCCATGCCGAATGGAAGGACAAGGACTATGGCGTCGACGAATTCATGCTGTTCACGAAAGGCAGCGTGACGCTGACCTCGATCGACGGCCATGTCACGACCTTGGGGCCGGGGGATGCGGTGACGCTGCCGGCGGAATGGCGCGGCACCTGGGATACCAAGGGCTATACCAAAT
Source organism: Alphaproteobacteria bacterium (assembly GCA_031412175.1). Taxonomy (GTDB): domain Bacteria; phylum Pseudomonadota; class Alphaproteobacteria; order Sphingomonadales; family Sphingomonadaceae; genus Sandarakinorhabdus. Next base: position 1,981 of record JANOCM010000246.1, on the reverse strand, counting down.
ACTATGTGATCCGGTCGCGGGGCAAGCCGCTCGAATAGGTCTGGCGGAAGCTGCGCTCCATTGCTCCGTCATCCCGGGCTTGACCCGGGACCCAGTTGTCTTGGCACGCGACGAAAGATAGCTGGGTCCCGGGTCAAGCCCGAGATGACAGCTTACTTCTGGAACAGCCCGCGCAGGATCGTGCGGGTTTCAGCGTCGATGACACCGTCGATGTTCGCCGGGCGCCAGCGGCGCTGGAAGGCGATGACGGTCGCGCGCGGCTCGCTGATGTCATAGCCATAGCGGTGCATCGCGGCCATCGTGCCGGCGTCGGTCCAGTTGGGGTCGTAACCACCGACCGGGATCGGTGTCGCCAGCCCGGCGCGGGCGAGGCGTGGCCAGTCGAACAGCTCGCCGGGATCGTCCTTGCGCGCCGGCGCGATGTCACTGTGGCCGACGACGTTCGAGCGGTCGATGCCCCAGCGGTTGAGCGCGGCGGCGACGAGCTGTTCGACCGCCTCCATCTGCACGCCGGGAAAGGGTCGATAGCCGAATTCGTGCCCGGGATTGACGATCTCGATGCCGACCGAGGCGCTGTTGACGTCGGCGATGCCGCGCCACCAGCTTTTGCCGGCGTGCCAGGCGCGGGCGGTTTCGTCGACGAGTTGGACGACCTGGCCGTCTTCGGCGACGACCCAGTGCGACGACACCTTGGCGCTGACGTCGGTGAGACGGTCGAGCGCTTCGGCGGCGCTCTGCATCCCGGTGTAGTGCAGGACGATCATCGAAACCGGCAGGCTGCGCGCATCCTGGTTCGGGCTGGGGCGCCGGATCGGGTTCATGACGGTTCCATGTCGCGCTTTTGTGCCGTGCGCAGCGTGATGATGGCAACCCCGACCAGCGTCAGCGCGCCGCCGATGACCATCTGGATGGTGATCGGCGTGCCGAAGACGATGACCGCGATGATCACCGACATCAGCGGCGTCGGCAGGGTGAGCGGCGACACGGTGCTGACCGGGTAGCGCTGGAACAGCCAGCTCATGCCGCCATGGCCGAGCAGCGAGGCGCCGAGCGCCGAGTACGCCAGCCAGCCCCAGGTGCTGAGCGGCAGGGCCGGCACTTTCGCCAGCGCGCCGGGTTCGAAGACGAGGCTGCACGCGACGAGCACCGGCACGCTGACCAGCGCCAGCCAGGCGTGGATGGTCAGCACCGGCACGCCCTGCAGCTTGCGGAACAGCAGATTGCCGCTGGCCCAGGCGAACGACGCGCCGACGGTCAGCCACAGGCCGACGCTTTCGCGCGCGATGGCGGGATCGAAGCCCATCACCGCGACGCCGGCGAAGCACAGCACCACCGCGGTGATGCGCGGCCAGCGGATCGTCTCCTTGTATATGAGCACCGCGAGCAGCAGCGAGAACGGCACGCCCAATTGCCCGGCGATGGCCAGCGCCGAGACATTGTCGGCAAGCGCGAACGACAGCCCGCCGAGCCCCATGAACAGCGCCCCGGCAACCAGCCCGGTGAAGATCACGATCGGCATCCGCCCCGGCAGCCAGCGCAGCCAGGGCAGGGTGGCGAGCAGCACGATGCCATAGCGCAGCGCGACGGCGGTGATCGGTTGCGCCGATTCCACTGCCTCCTTCACCGCGACTATGTTGAAGGCCCAGATGACATCGATGAGCAGGATGAGCGCGAGGTGCCGGGGCTTCATCGGCCCGACACGTCTTCGCTGGCGTGACCCGCTTTCGCGGTCACGTCTTCGTTGGCGTGACCCGCTTTCGCGGTCACGCGCGCATAGGCGCCGTTGATCGCCGCCATTCGCGCCTCGGTGACGCGGATGAACTCGGCCGGCACGCCCAGCGCCAGGTGGCGATCGGGGTGATATTCGCGGACCAGCGCGTGATAGGCGCGGCGCAAGGTGGCGGCATCGGCGCCGGGCTCGACGCCCAGCACCGCCCAAGGGTCATCCTCGGCCGGGCCGGTGTGGCGCGCCCGCACCCGC
>JANOCM010000245.1:0-7267 GCA_031412175.1 Alphaproteobacteria bacterium | reverse complement strand
CAGCGTTTGCGCCAGCACGGTCAGCGTCTGGCCGAGAAAGGCGAGGACCTGCCCGATGTTGTCGACGATGACGAACACCGCACGACCGATCTGCACCAGCCGGTCGAGCGCGCGGTTGCCGGCGGGCACATGGCACGGCACCGGATGGTCGTTGGCGGCGACTTCGGCGATCAGCCGGTCGGCATCGGGCGAGGCATTTTCGACCCGCGCCGGCACCCCGGCGGCGCCCCAGTCCTGCACCAGCCGGTGGATCAGCCACGCCCCGGCGGTGTCGATCCGCTCGATGCCCGACAGGTCGATGGCGAGATCGTGGCCGGCAGGCTGGATGGCGCGCAACGGCCCGGCGATGCCGGCGACATTGGCCATGACCAGGTCGCCGCGCACGGCCAGCCGGCGCGCCTCGCCCGACGTGCTTTCTTCAAGGGTCGGTATCGTCATGCCGCGCCATAGGTGCGGGATTGCCGCGGCGGGGGCAAGAGGCAAGGCGGTAATGCAGGCGACGGCAGGCGCGGTTCTGGTGTAGGGGCGGGCAGCAATGACGATCAGCATCTATGACATGGACCGGACCATCACCCGCAGCGGCACCTGGTCGCCATGGCTGTTGTTCTGGGCGCGGCGCGAGGCCCCGTGGCGGCTGCTGCTGGCGCCGTTGCTCGGGCTGGCACTGGCCGCCTATGCAGCGCGGCTGATCACCCGCGGCCGGTTGAAGGAATGGGGCCATCGCCTGTTGATGGGCCGCCACATCCCGCGCCTCCGCCTGCAGGCGGCCGCCGATGAATTTGCGGCGCGGACGATTGCGGACAATGTGTTTCCGGGCGCCATCGACCAGATCGCCGCCGATCGCGCCGAGGGGCGGCGGCTGGTGCTGGCGACGGCGTCGAACGAATATTATGTCCGCGCCATTGCCGACCGGCTGGGGTTCGACGCGGTCATCGCCACGCCGTCGCGGTGGGAGGAAGACCGGCTGCACCACCGGCTGGGCGGTGACAATTGCTATGGCGACGCCAAGCGCCGCCTGATCGATGCCTGGCTGCTGCGTGAGGCCGCCGGCGACGCGCACCTGCGCTTTTACTCGGACCATATCTCCGACCAGCCGGTGTTCGAACTCGCCGAAGCCACCGGCGGCGAGGCCGTCGCTACCAACCCGTCGCCGGCGCTGCGCCAGCTGGCTGTGGCGCGCGGCTGGCGCATCGTCGATTGGGGCACGCCGGCAAGTTCGATCTTCGAGCGCGCCTGAAACGCTACATGCAGCGGATCAGCTTGACCCGGCGGCCGCGCTGCAGCGTGTAGTCGTCGGCGGCCTTGGCGCCGTGACGGTGGATCGACAGGTGCAGCGTGTCGCCGTCGACATGGCCCATGACATGCGCCGGCGTCGTCGCAGGGGCTTCGTCGGCCCGCGTTGGCCCGCCAGTGAATTCTTCGTATCGCACCGTCGTGCTGAACTTGCCGGCGGCATCGGGGCGGATCGGCGCGTCGATTGCCGCTGTTCCGCAGCCGAGATCGATCCGGCCGCCGGTTTCGGTCAACGCCAGCATGGCCTGGTTGCCACCCCAGTTTCCGACCAGCCCGCCAGGGGCTGCATCAGCCGCGGCCGCCATCACCGACGCTCCTGCAATCATGAGGAAAAGGCCGATCTGCCCGGCTGCCAGACGCTGCATGGATAATGTCCTTCATCGCGTTGCCATCTCTACCACGCAGCGGCGCTGCGGCATAATCGGGCGTCGCGCTGTCTTCAGTTGCAGCGTGCGAACTTGGCCTTGGCGTCGCGCTTCAACACATAATGCGCTTCGGGTTTGCCCTGTACGCGCATGGTCAGGTCGAGCGTCTTTCCCGTCACCTTGCCCTTGAAATAGGCGATATGGTCGCGCGGGGCGATATCCGACAGGCGGTAGCCCGAGGTATAGGGGTTGTAATAGCCCGTCGCGGTGAAATTGCCGGCCTTGTCGACCAGAACCTGCCCGGCGATCAGCCCGGATGCACACGGGCCCTGCACGACAATGCCGCTGGGGGCCTGGCGCAGCGCAAAGCCGCTGCCGGCCCAGATGCCGGTGAGCGGGGTGCGGGCAACGGGCACCGGGGCGGGGTTGGCGGTGACGGGCGCGGGCGCTGCCTTGCCGGGGCCAGGCACGGGTGCCGCAGCGGCAAGGATCAGGCCGAACATCGGCAATGGCAATTTCATCATCACGGCAGCTTCGCACCGCTTTGCCGGAAAGCGCAATGACGACGCGCAAAAACGGGCGGCGCCTTGCGGCACCGCCCGTGATTTGGCGTGACAATCAGGCGCTGACGACCGTCTGGCGCTGGCGGCGCGCCATGGCGCCGACCAGGCCGAAACCGGCGATCAGCATGGCCCAGCTGCTCGGTTCCGGCACCGTGCCGGCATAGATCGATGCGATATAGGTGCCCCAGCGCGAACCGCCGGTGCCGCCCGGGTGACCGAACGCCGCCAGATTATACTCGCGGGCGAAGGTCCCCGAGACCCAGAAATTGTGCGAGGCCGACGGATCAAGCGTGACGGTCGAGTAATCCGCCCAGCGCTGGCGGCCGGCGGCGGGTTGGCCGAACAGGCTGCCGTTGTGATAATCGTCGGTATCGCTGACGCGCAGGACGATCTCGTCGCCCTTGGCGACGAGCTGGCCGAGCGCATTGGTCTGGAAGATGCGCGCCGCGAGGGTGATCTTGCCATCGGCCGGATCGAGGCCCGAGCGGTTGTAGCTGATCACCACCTGGCCGAGGCCGTTGACCGCCAGCGACCCCTGGTAGAAATCATGGGTCGCATCGCCCAGGCTGCCCTCGTCGAGGACGGCATTGGTGGCGGTATCGAGCACGGTGTAGCGCACGACGGTCAGGTCGGTGCCGTTTTCGGTGACGGTGTGGACGCTGTAGATCTTGCCGTCATGTTCGAAGGCGCTGCTGCTGATCTGGTCGCCGAACGAATCGATGATCCGCTGGTTGGCGGGGATTGCCACCGATGGCTGGCGGGCCGGGTTGTTGAAGGTGTAATCGGTGCCGATCAGCGTGCTGGCGGTGACAGTGCGCACGGCGCCGGGGGTGCCGGCGTTGAGCACATCATAACGGGTCAGGCCGAAATCGTTGATCGACGCGGCGATGATGTGGCCGGTGCCATCGGTGCTTTCGTTGCTGTTGACGCCCTGGATGGCGAAACCGCGGCTGAAATCATCCCCCGGGCCACCGGTGTACGGGGTGGTGAACTGGACATTGCCGGCGACCGACGGGCCGGCCTTGGCGAACAGGCCCGCGATCGGGATGACATTGAGCGTCGTGCCGCGGAAATTGGTCGGGCCGCCGATCGTGGCCGCGGCGAAATTGTTGGTGCCGATGTAGAGCGCGTTGTTGTCCATCGCCAGCGTCGGATAGTCGGCGAGGGTGCGCGCGCCCGGGACGATCTCGGCAAAGCCTTCGAACTTCGTCGATTTCCAGGTGCCGAGGGCGTTGGACGTCGTCGAAACGGCGACGAGAATGTCCTTGGTGTTCGGCGCGAACGAAATCGCGATCCAGCGGTTGGCCTTGGCATTGAACAGCACGCGCTGGTCGCCATTGGGCACGCCGGGCTGGCCGGCGGCCTGCCAGAAGGCGGTGTCCGAGGTAAACGAAGTGCGGGTCCCGGTTGCCTTGTCATAGACAGCGAAGCCGCCGTTGGTGAACTGGACATATTGGGTGCGACCGGCGGCGCCGATGGTATCGGGAGGGATGAAATTGCGGCCGACCGCGGCGACATCATATTGGCTGATGCCTTCGAATCCGATCGAGATCGCACCGGCGTTGAACACCGGCGCCGAAATGCCGTTCATGTCGACGCCAAGCACCTGGCCGGCATCGGGCGTGATCGCCGCGGGCTTTTTGGTCAGGCTGTATTTCTGGGTGATGAGGTCGGCGGCGTGTGCGGTTGTGGGCAGCAGCATCGTCGAGGCGAGCGCAGCCAGCACGATTCCGCGCGAAGCGATCTTTGACATGATGATTTACCCCTCAATCGACTCGATCATTGCCGCCGAGTCATGAGGACAATGTAAAGTCGGGGTGCGCGCGTGCCAGCACTATTTCGAATATGAACAGATATTCAGATTACAAATTGGTAATGTGACGCCGTGTCGCGCGACAATCTGTGCGGGTCCGTGCGGACTTTCGCAGATTGCACCTATCGCGCTCCGAAATGAAAACGGCCGGCAGCCCAAGGGACTGCCGGCCATATTTCGAACGCTATCGCCGATCAGGCGGTGGCGGCTGCCGAACGACGGCGGCGCATCGCGGCACCGGTCAGGCCGAAGCCGGCGATCAGCATCGCCCAGCTCGACGGCTCGGGGACGTTGGTCAGATCGAAAGCGATCTGCGCCGTCGACCTGTTGTAGGTCAGCAGGTCGACATTGGTGTTGTAGCCGATGGCATCGAACGCGGCGATGTCGAGGCCGGTCAGAATGCCTTCCTGGGAGCTGCAGATATACGGGTTCATGATGCCCTTCTTGGGACGGGCGCAGCTGAACTGGCCGCTCGGCAGCTGCGGCGCCTTCCAGTGCGATGCCTGCCAGCCGTCACCATTGTAGGTGCCGGTCGAGAACAGGCCGTTCTGATAGGCGGTCAGGCCGCCATCGGCCGAGAAATAGCTCGCGGTTTCGGTCGTCCAGTCGAGTCGGCCGGCCTCCGAATAGCGGAACAGGTCGAGCGTCGAACCCCACCAGTCGTTCTGCACATCGGGATATTCCGAACAGGTCGAGCCGTCGGCAAAGCATTCGACATCGGCGAGCGGGCCGCCGGTGCCGAGATAGTCATAATCATCGACGCCGCTGACGAAGCCGAGTGCGTGGCCGATTTCATGGATGGCGACCGCGTAGAAATCGGTCGTGCCGGCCATGATGCCGTTGCGCGGGTTGAAATCGAACTTGAAGTCCGAGCTGAACTGCACGGTGCCGTCGATGGTGGCGCCGAGATTGTAGCCAAGTGCGCGGGCGTTGGCGGTATTCACCGCGACGACGGAGGCATTGTAGCCGCCATCGGTGTCGTAAACCTTGGTTTCATTGTCGATGCCGAAGTTGTTGCCATCGGCATCAACGCCCAGATAGCCGGGCGTGTACATGTTGACCGCGGTGCCGGCACCGAACTCGCCATCGAACAGTGTCGGGCGGACCAGCGACGCATCGAAGCTGGTGACGTTGCGCGCAGCAATGCGGTTCGACACGTTGATGATCGGCTGGATGGTGCGGGCGCTGCCGGTCGAACCGAGAATGCCCGGCCCGAGCGACTGGAAACCGACGCGCAGGTTGATGGTGATTGGCTGCGAGGTCGTCAGCACGCTCGACCAGTAATTGGCGGCGGCGGTGAAGCCCTTGTAGGCGTTGGTGCCGGGATCGACGCCACCGATATTGATCAGGTTGAACGTGATCGGTGTCTCGACAGCCAGCGCGGCCCCCGACGACAATAGCATGGCCGTGGTAGCGGCAAGAAACGCAAGACGCATGGAAATCCCCTGGTTGCCAGGCCGCGCCCACTCAGCGACCGGTTAATTCGAAATGTCTTTTATCGTTACTGTCGAGTCAACAGGAATATGCCGGCTTGCGGGGGAAAATGCCGCGCTGCGGCACTGCGTCCGGCCATCGCGAAACGCCGCCCGTTTCGCCATTCATGTTGCGCCGCCGCAACGATGCTGCGGCGGCGCGACGATGGTCAGGTTCAGGCGACGGCGACGCGACGCCGGCGCATGACGGCGCCGGTCAGGCCGAAGCCGGCGATCAGCATCGCCCAGCTGCCGGGTTCGGGCAGCGCACCGATACCGGCGGTCGAGAAGTAACGGCCGGAATTGGCCAGGATGTCGTATTTGACGTCCCAGCCAATGGCATCATAGGCGGCGAGATCGAGGCTGGTGATGATACCTTGCTGGCCGCGTGCCGCGGTCGGGTCGAGCAGGCCGAGCTGGAAGGCGCCGGGTGCCGCATCCTTCCAGTGCGACGCCTGCTGGCCGTCACCAAAGGCGCGGCCGGTCGAGAAGGTGTTGCCGAACAGCGCGGTGGCGCCGCCATCGATCGAGAAATAGGGGGCATAGCCGTCGAGCCCGGTGCCGCCGATGCCCCAGTCGAGCACCGGGCCGCCGCCGCCAAGGCCGAGCGGATCGGCGCTGTAGCGGAACATGTCGAGCTGGGTCATGAAGAAGAAGCCATTGAGGTTGCCACCGAAATTGGTGTTGCCGTCGTAGACGTCGACGCCCGAGCGGAAGCCCAGGGCATGGCCGATCTCGTGGATGGCAATGGCGACAAAATCGAACTGGCCGGCGGTGATGCCGTCGGTCGGATCGAAGTCGAAGCTCGACGCGAAACCCGTCGAAAAGCTGATCGAGCCGTCGGCCTGGATGGTGGCATTGGCGCCGGTGTAGGTCGGCGTCAGGCCGACCGCCTTCATCAGCGACGTATTCATCGAAATGGCGGAGTTGTTGGCGCTGCCGTCGGCATCCCAGACGCGGGTCAGCGGGCTGGTGTTGACCCCGGTGCCACCGACCTTGGGACCCGAGATGATGGCGTTGACGGCGCCGCGGCCCGGATCGAAGGTGCTGGCGACGAGCGGGCTCAGGTTGGCGACGGCCCTGGCGTCGAGCGCCGAGGTCTGGTCGTTGGCGAGGAAAGAGCGATAGGAATCGATGTAGATGCCGTTGGTCGTCGATCCGGTCGAGCCGAGGACGCCGGGCGCCAAAGCCGAATAGCCGACATTGAGCTTGATGGTGACATCGTCGCGCAGCACTTGCTGCCAGAAGTTGGCGGCGGTCGAAAAGCCCAAATAGGCGTCGGTGCCGACCTCGACGCCGCCGGTGTTGCGCAGCTCGAACGTCACGGCCGCGGCGGGCAGCGCCCACAGCCCGAAAGCGCCGGCTAGCAAGGCCGTGCGAAGATGTGCGAATGTCATGAAAGTCCCCCTGGAGATCGCCCTTGTCGAAACTTTAAATACGACTTCTCAACGAGTCACGCGTTTCCTTACAATCTTTTAACGTGCGGCAATGTGGCCGCCGGTGCCCGACCCCCCTATGCCGCCAGCTTGCGCAGCACATAAGGCAGGATGCCGCCGGCGTAGAAATACTCCAGCTCCTGCTCGGTATCGATCCGGCACAGCGTGGCGAAGCTTCCGGTGCTGCCGTCGGCGCGGGTGAAATTGACCGTCACCGCCTGGCGCGGCTTCAGCGTGGCGACGCCGGTGATATCGAAGACTTCGGTGCCGTCGAGGCCGGCGGTCTTGCGGTCGGTGCCTTCGGCGAACTGCAGCGGCAGCACGC
>JANOCM010000244.1:0-5235 GCA_031412175.1 Alphaproteobacteria bacterium | reverse complement strand
CAGTTCACGCGCATTTCCGGGCGTTTCGGCGATTCGGACCTCAATGGCGACCTGCGCGTCACCGCGCCCGCCGATGCCGCCGACATCATCCGCATCAACGGCACGCTCAACAGTCGGGTGCTCGCCATCCTCGATGTTGGGCCGTTCATCGGCTATTCGCCGGCGCGGCTCGAGGCGCAGGGCGGCAAGGGCGCCATCACCGTCGAGGCCGGGCGGCCGCGCATCCTGCCCGATGCGCCGCTGGCGATCGAACAGCTGAAGCATTTCGACGCGCACGTCGATTACACGGCAGCCACCGTACGCACCGGCACCGTGCCGATCGCCAATTTGAAGCTTGGTTTCTACGTCGAGAAGCGCAAGCTCGATCTCGATCCGCTCTCGTTCGATCTTGCAGGCGGCCGGCTCGACAGCATCATCCGCATCGATTCGAGCGTCGTGCCGGTGCTGACGAGATACGATATCCGCCTGAGCCAGGTGCCGGTCGGCAAGCTGCTGAAGTCCTTCAAGATCGAGGAAAGCGGCACCACCGCATCGATGCGGGCGCGCATCGAATTGAGCGGCAAGGGCGACACGGTGCGCAAATCGCTCGGCACCTCAGCCGGGCGCATCGCGCTGGTGTTTCCGTCGGGGACGCTGTGGATACGCAATATCGAGCTCGCCAAACTCGACCTGCAGAATTTTGTCACGCATTTCCTTGGGCGTCGCCTGAAGAACCCGGCGCAGATTCGTTGCGGCATCATCGCCTTCACGGTCAAGGACGGCAAGGCGGTCGCCGATCCGATCCTGTTCGACACGACCCGCGCCAATTATCGCGGCAGCGGCGGCTTCGACTTTGCCGATGAATCGGTGGCGATGGCGGTCGAAGGCGATTCGAAGGAATTCAGCATCTTTTCAGCGCAGTCGCCGATCGGCATCAACGGCTGGTTCGCGGCGCCGCGCATCAATCCGGTGTCGGGCGAACTGATCGCGCGCGGCGCCGCCGGGCTGGCATTGGGTGTCGTCGCGTCGCCGCTCGCCGCGGTGCTGGCCTTTGTCGATGTCGGCGATGCCAAGGACAACAGCTGCGCGCCGATTCTCGCGGGCAAGCGCGATGCGCCGGTATCGCGGGCCCAGAACGCCAGGGCGAAGAAATAGCCGGGGTCGCGGCGCGCTTTTGCGGCGAATGCAAAGGCTTCACCTTGCCCGCCAGAGCCCTTAGGGTTGCGCCAAAACAACCAGGGGTCATCATGAAGCGCATTCTCGAAATCAGCGTCGCCGCCATCATCGCCGGGCTGGCGCTGCCCGGCAGCTTGGCGCTTGCCGCACCTGCCGCCGCCGCGGCCGCCAGCGAGGACGCCCGGCTGACCGCGTTCCTCGACGCCGAATTCGCCGAATATCTCAAGCAGCAGCCCCAGCTCGCCACTCGTCTCGGCCTCAAGGACGGCGGCGACCGCTGGAACGACATCGGCGACCAGGCCGCCGCCGACCAGCTCGCCTGGCGCCAGGCCAGCGTCGCGCGGATGAAAGCGCAGTTCGACCGCGCGAAGCTGTCGCCCGACAGCCAGGTCAACTACGATATCTGGGCGCTCGAGGCCGATCGCGCCGCAATGGCGCAGGCCAACCGGATCTATCGCCCGCCGTTTTATTCGCGGCTCTATTCGGCGCACAGCCAGCTCGCCGATTTCCTGGTCAACACCCACAGCGTCGCCGATGCCACCGACGTGAAGCATTACATCGCCCGGCTGCGCGGCATCCCGGCGGTGCTCGATGTCGCGATTGCGCGCAGCCGGGCGAGCGATGCCGCGGGCATTCGCGCGCCGAAATTCCAGATCGAATCGATCATCGCCGGCAGCACCCAGCTGACCAGCGGCGCGCCCTTCGAGACGGGCAAGGATTCAGCGCTCTGGGCCGACATCAAGGCCAAGACCGAGGCGCTGGTCACCGCCGGCAAGCTGCCGCGCAGCGACGCCGACGCAGCGCTCGCGGATGCCCGCAGTGCCATCCTGGCTTTGAAGCCCGCCTATGACCGTGTGATCGCCTGGGCGCAGTCCGACCTCGCCACCGCCCCAAGCGGCCGTGTCGGCGCCGTCACGCTGCCCGGCGGGGCCGCCTATTATGACAACGAACTGAAGCTGGTCACCACCACCGATTATACCGCCGCCCAGATCCACGACATTGGCCGCAAGGAAGTCGCGCGGATCGAGGCCGAGCAGGATGCGCTGGCGCAAAAGGCCGGGTTGAAGGATCGCGCTGCCTATTATGCCGAGCGCGCCCGGCTGAACCCGCCGCGGCAATATGACGATGCGGCGCGCGCCGAATATCTGAAGACCGCCAACGCCTTTGTTGCGCGGACGCGCAGCTTGCTAGGTCCCTATTTCGGCACGCTGCCGGCCTATGGCATCGAGGTCGTGCGCGAGCCGGCGTTCAGCGAAGTCGCCGGCGGCGCCGCCCATGCCTCGGGGCCGAGCCCCGATGGCAAGCGGCCGTCGCGGACCTTTGTGCATCTGGTCGGTACCGTTCCCGACCCGGCGGCCATGTACACGCTGATGTGCCATGAGGCGGTGCCCGGCCATAACACCCAGGGCGATATCCAGGTCCGGCAAAAGGGCGGGCCGAAGTTCCGATCGGTGACCGGCTATGTCGCGTTCGGCGAAGGCTGGGGGCTGTATGCAGAGGCGCTGTGCAAGGAAATGAACGCCTTTCCCGATGTCGCCGCCGATTTCATGCGCCTCGATGCCGAACTGTTCCGCGCTGCGCGGCTGGTCACCGATACCGGCATCCACGCGCTCGGCTGGACCGAGGACGAAGCCGTTACCTATATGAACACCACCGGCCGCCAGCCGATCGAACGCTCGCGATCGGAGGTGCGCCGCTACATCACGCTGCCCGGCCAGGCCACCGGCTACAAGATCGGCATGCTGAAGATCATGGAGCAGCGCCGCAAGGCGGAGGCGGCGCTGGGGCGCAAGTTCGACATCAAGGGCTTCCACGACCTGTTGATCGCGTCGGGATCGCAGCCGTTGTCGATCCTCGAACGTCGGGTCGATGACTGGATCGCGGCGCGCAAGCTCTGACCGCCAGGCGCGGTGGTCAGGCCCGCCCGGCCACCGCGCTCAACTGGCTGACATCGACTCCGATCGTGGCAAAGGCGGCGGGCCAGCTTTGCGCCGGCGCGGTGTCGAACAGCAGTTTCGTGTCGCCGGGCGCGGTCAGCCAGCCGTGGCGGGTCAGCTCGCCCTCGAGCTGCCCGGCGCCCCAGCCGGTGTAGCCGAGCGCTGCCCGCCAGTGCCGCGGGCCCTTGCCGGCGGCAATGTCGCGCAGCACGTCGAGCGTCGAGGTCAGCCCCCATTTGCCATCTACACTTATCGTGCTCTGGCCTTCGTAATCGGCGCTGTGGAGGACGAAGCCGCGCCCCGGTTCGACCGGCCCGCCGATCATCACGCGGGTATCGGCCGGCGTCTCGCCGCCATCGATATCGAGCTGTTCCATCAGCGCACGCACGGTCAGCGAATCATGCGGCCGGTTGACGACAATGCCGAGCGCGCCTTCCTCGTCGTGCAGGCACATGGCGATGACGACGCGTTCGAAACGCGGATCGCCGATGCCGGGCATCGACAGCAACAACTGGCCGACAAGGAAGGGCGGAGACTCCATTTCACTACAATAGGTCGGCGCGGCTGGACGGCAAGACGCGGCGTCACGACGCTGGACGCTGGGGGTGGCGGCGGGTATCGGACAGCACATAGGCAATGCGGCAAAAAAGGACGTGACCGATGACCATCAAGGTGGGCGATAAAATTCCGTCGGCGACGCTGGTCAAGGCCACCGACGCCGGCCCGGCGCCGATCACCACCGAGGAACTGTTCGGCGGCCGTACCGTCGCGCTGTTTTCGGTGCCCGGCGCCTTCACGCCGACCTGTTCGGCCAAGCATCTGCCGGGGTTCGTGTCGAACGCCGACACCATCAAGCAGCACGGCGTCGATGAAATCGTCTGCCTGTCGGTCAACGATGCCTTTGTCATGGGCGCCTGGGGCAAATCCGCCCATGCCGACGACAAGGTGACGATGGTTGCCGATGGCAGCGCCGATTTCACCAAGCTGCTCGGCCTTGAGATGGATGCCAGCAAGTTCGGCATGGGCATCCGCGGCCAGCGCTTCTCGATGATCGTCAAGGACGGCGTCGTCACGCATCTGAATGTCGAGGACCCGGGCGCCTTTGCCGTGTCGGCGGCCGAGCATCTGATGGGCCAGCTGGCCTAACCCACGCATGGCCGTTACCCGCCGCAATTTGCTGATCGCCGCCGGCGTCGGCACCGGCCTCGCCATCGGCTGGGCGGTGTGGCCGCGCCAGCGCGCCATCGGCTGGGTGGCGGGGGAGGGCGAGCAAATCGTCAACGCCTTCATCAAGATCGGCGCCGATGGCCGGGTGACGGTGGCGATGCCGCAGGCTGAAATGGGCCAGGGCGTCTGGTCGGGGCTGGCGCAGATCGTCGCCGATGAATTGGGCGCCGACTGGCGCGCCGTCGGCGTCGAGCCGGCGCCGCTGGGGCCGGACTATGCCAACCACGGCGCCTTCAACGACCAGCTCGCCGGCATGCCGGCGGCGCTGCAGGGGCTCGCCGGCTGGGGCGCGGGCAAAGTCGTCGAGTTCCTCGAATTCCAGATCACCGGCGGCAGCACGTCGGTGCGCGGTTTCGAAATGCCGCTGCGCCATGCCGGGGCGGCAGCGCGCGAGATGCTGTGCCGGGCGGCGGCGCGGCGCTGGGATGTCGCGTGGGATGATTGCGATACCGCCGGCGGCTTTGTCATCCACAAGGCCAACCGGATTGCCTTTGGCGATATCGCCAAGGATGTACGGCTGTCGGATGCCCCCGATGAACCGGCGTTGCGCGCCAAGCCGGTGCTGATCGGCCGACCGGTGCTGCGCCTCGATATTCCGGCGAAGACCGATGGCTCGGCGCGCTTTGGCACCGATGTGCGTTTGCCCGGCATGGTTTATGCCGCGATCACCCAGGGCCCCATCGGCGCGACGCGCAAGTCCATCGACAAATCGGCGCTGCCGGCCGGCGCGCAGTTGGTCGAAGGCCCGGATTTCGTCGCGGTCGTCGCCGAGGGTTGGTATGCCGCGAAAACCGCGCTCGATGCCGTCAAGATCAGCTATGCCGCCGCCGCCAACCCGCCGGGGCCGTGGCTCGAGGCCGGGCTGAAGGCGGCGCTTGATGCCGAGGGCACCGAAGTGCGCAGCGACGGCAGCGTC
>JANOCM010000243.1:0-2186 GCA_031412175.1 Alphaproteobacteria bacterium | reverse complement strand
TCATCGCGACACCGTCGCCGACCTGATGATCGCGACTGTCGACCGGTTTGCGCCGGGATTTGCTGCGTCGGTGCTTGGTCGGATGATCAAGTCGCCGCTCGACCTCGAACGCGATTTCGGCCTCATCGGCGGCGATATCTTTCACGGGAAACTGACGCTCGACCAGCTGTTTTCGGCGCGGCCGATGCTCGGGCACGGCAGTTATCGCGGGCCGATCCCCGGCCTCTACATGTGCGGCGCCGGCACCCACCCCGGCGGCGGCGTCACCGGGGCACCCGGCCACAACGCCGCGCGTGCCATATTGGCGGATGGCAGGCGTTGAAATTGGCTCGCCATGGTTAACCTTGCGCCCGCGCGGCCGTTGCGTCACTTTGGCACGCGCCGACGTATCTATCGGCAAGGGGGGCAAAAGATCGACCGATGCTGATAGCACAGGTCACCGACATTCACCTGGGCTTCCAGCCGGATGATCCGGCGGAGCTGAATCGCAAGCGTTTCGACGAGGTGATCGCCAGCCTGCTGGCGCTGTCGCCGCGCCCCGACCTGCTGCTCGCCACCGGCGACCTGACCGAATCCGGCACCCTTGCCTCGTACCGCACGCTCAAGGCACTGTGCGACGCGCTGCCCTTCCCGGTGCTGCCGGCGGTGGGCAACCATGACAGCCGCGACAATTTCTGCAGCGTGTTCCCCGAAACACCGCGCATCGCCGGTGGTTATGTCCAATATGCCCACGACGCCGGGCCGCTGCGCATCATCGTTCTCGATACGGTCGAGGAAGGCCAGCATGGCGGCGGCTTCGATGCCGTGCGCGGCGACTGGCTGACTGCCGAACTCGCCGCGTCGGACAAGCCGACGATCGTCGTTCTCCACCATCCGCCGATCGAAACCGGCAATGGCTGGATGACCGAAGACCTTGATGCGCCCTGGGTGCAGCGACTGCACGCCATCATCGCACCACAGACCCATGTCATCCGGCTGGTGTCGGGCCATCTCCACCGCGCCATCGTCACCGGCTGGGGCGGCACGACGCTCGCCGTCTGCCCGTCATCGGCACCGCAGGTGGCGATCGATTTCCGCAGCCTCGATGGCGAACACCCCGATGGTCGCGACATGATCGTCGCCGAAGGCCCGGGCTTTGCGCTGCACTACTGGACCGGGCGCGACCTCGTCACCCATTTCGGCACCGGCGGCGAGCATCCGGTGCTGGCGCGCTACAATGCCCGCATGCAGCCGACGGTGCGGCATATATTGGCGGAGCGGTTGGTCCGGAGTTAGCGACTCCCCCGCCCCCGGCCGCTGGCGCTTCGCGCCGTCTTCGACTCCCCGCAAGCGGGAGGGGAGACGATCAGACCCGCATCGGCATCAGCACATACAGCGCCCGGCTGTCGTCGCTTTCACGGATCAGCGTCGGCGCCGCGGCGTCGGCGAGATGGACATCGACCTGATCGCTGCCGACCTGGCCAAGGATATCGAGCAGATAGCGATAGTTGAAACCAACCTCGAACTCCGGCGAGGTATATTCCGCCGGCACTTCTTCGGCCGCCGTGCCGTTTTCGGGGCTGGTCACCGACAGCGTGACCTTGTCGCGGCCCAGCGCCAGCTTCACGGCACGAGTTTTCTCGGTCGTCGCGATGGCGGCGACGCGGTCGACGCCTTCCGACAGGCTGCGCGTGTCGATCTTCAGGATGCGGTCGTTGGCGGTTGGGATGACGCGGCTATAGTCGGGGAAGGTGCCGTCGATCAGCTTTGATGTCAGCGTCGCTTCGGGCGAAAAGCGGAAGCGGATCTTCGACGTCGACAGGGAGATTTCGATCAGCGCATCGTCGCCATATTCGTCGAGCAGCTTGCGCACTTCGCCGACGCATTTGCGCGGCACGATGACCCCCGGCATGTTGGCGGCGCCGTCCGGGAGATCGAGCTCGATCCGCGCCAGGCGATGGCCATCGGTGGCGACGGCGCGCAGTTTCGGCGTCGCACCTTCGACGGCATGGATGTAGATGCCGTTGAGATAATAGCGGGTTTCCTCGGTGGAAATCGCAAAGCGCGTGCTGTCGATCAGCTCGCGCAGGTCCTTGGCCGGCAGGCTGAACACCGTCGGCAGCTCGGTTTCGGCGATGACCGGGAAATCGTCGCGCTTCAACGTCGCGAGGCTGAAGCGCGAGCGGTTGGCAACGACGGTCATCTTG
>JANOCM010000242.1:0-2672 GCA_031412175.1 Alphaproteobacteria bacterium | reverse complement strand
CGGCATCCAGAAGAACCTGACGTACGTTGGCGGCCGCGCCCAGGTCACCTACGAACTGCCGCTCAACGAGGTCGTCTTCGATTTCTACGACCGGCTGAAATCGATCAGCCGCGGCTATGCCAGCTTCGACTATCACCAGATTGGCCACCGCGAGGGCGATCTGGTCAAGATGTCGATCATGGTCAACGCCGAGCCGGTCGACGCGCTATCGATGATCGTCCATCGCGGCGCCGCGGAATCGCGCGGCCGCCATATGTGCGAGCGGATGAAGGACCTGATCCCCCGCCATTTGTTCAAGATCCCGATCCAGGCCGCCATCGGCGGCAAGGTCATCGCCCGCGAAACCATCGCTGCGATGCGCAAGGACGTGACGGCGAAATGCTATGGCGGCGACGCCAGCCGCAAGCGCAAGCTTCTCGACAAGCAGAAGGAGGGCAAGAAGCGCATGCGCCAGTACGGCAACGTCGATATCCCGCAGGAAGCGTTCATCGCCGCGCTGCGCATGGGGGATGAGAACTAGGGCCTGTCCAAAGTTTAATCCGCCCGTCAGGCTGCGGGTGGACAGTTTGCGGCATAGCGCGGTCGCAGCCCGGCTGCGCCCCCTCCTGTCGGCGCAATGCATTATCATTGCCGGCGGTTTCGGAGTAACATCCCGTCATGGCCCGTATCCTCTGCGTCGAAGACGATCCCACCACGGCGGAGTACATCGCCAAGGGGCTCGGTGAAGCCGGCTTCATGGTCGATGTCGCCGGCGATGGCCGCGACGGCCTGTTCCAGGCGTCGGACGGCAGCTACGACGCCATCGTGCTCGATCGCATGTTGCCCGGCATGGATGGCCTCGCGGTCCTCTCGGCGTTGCGCGCCGGCGGTGTCACCACGCCGGTCGTCATGCTGTCGGCGCTCGCCAGCCTCGACGATCGCGTCAAGGGGCTGCGCGCCGGGTCGGACGATTATCTGCCGAAGCCCTTTGCCTTTGCCGAACTGCTGGCACGCATCGAGGCCGTGCGCCGCCGCGTCGGCACGCCCGGCGATGCGCCGGTCACCCGGCTTGCCTTCGACGATCTGGAGCTCGACCTGCTCGCCCGCCGCGTCACCCGCAGCGGCCGCCGCATCGATCTGCAGCCGCGCGAATTCCGCCTGCTCGAATTCATGATGCGCCACATCGGCCAGGTCGTCACCCGCACCATGCTGCTCGAAGGCGTCTGGGACTATCATTTCGATCCGGGCACCAACGTCATCGACGTCCATGTCAGCCGGCTGCGCAAAAAGCTCGACGACGGCGGCGCCCGGCCGCTGCTGCACACGGTGCGCGGCGCCGGCTACCGGCTGGGCGAGCACTGACGCCAGTGTGGTGGCAGCGCGGGCGCGGCTGGCCGCGATCGACGACCGCGCGCATCGGCATCATCGTTTTCCTGGCGCTGTCGGGCAGCTGCGCCATCATCCTCGGCTTCATCGCGCGGGTGACGCAGAACCAGCTCGATGCCGATGCCCGGGCGCTGATCAACGCCGAACGCGCCGCCATCGTGCAGGTTTACGATCGCGACGGGCTGGCGGGTGCCACCGCGCTGATCAACGCCGAAATGCGCGTGCCGGGGCCGCTGGCGATGCTGCTGGTCGGTGCCGATGGCCGCACCGTGACCGGCAACATTCCCGGCTGGCCGCAGGATCTCGCCACCGACGGGCGCTTTCGCGAAACCGACCTGCTGCGTACCGGCCACCGCGACCCCGAAACCTTTGCCATCAGCGCGTCGCCGCTGCCCCGCGGCTATCGGCTGCTCGTTGGCCGCAGCGTCGAGGAACAGCAGCGGCTGACCTCGACGCTGACCACCAGCCTGATCGCCGCCATCGGCCTCGCCCTCGCCCTGGCGCTCGGCATCGCCTATCTGCTGGCGCGGATCATCGCCGGGCGCATCCAGAGCATCGCCGATGTCGCGGGCGCCGTGGCGGCAGGCGACCTGTCGCGCCGCGTCGACGGGCCGTCGACGGGATCGGGCGACGCCTTCGATGCGATGGGCGCCGCCCTCAACGCCATGCTGGCGCGGATCGAGGCGCTGCTCGACGAGCTTCGTTCGGTCACCGACGGCCTGGCGCACGACCTGCGATCGCCGCTGACCCGAATGAAGGCGCGGATCGACCGGCTGATGCGCGCCGGTGACAACAACAGCGCCGAAGTCGCCGGCATCGGCGCCGAGGCCGACGCGTTGCTCGCCATGCTCGATACCAGCCTGGAGATCAGCCGCGTCGAAGCCGGCATCGGCCGCGACGGGTTCACCCGCATCGACCTCGCCGCGCTGGTCACCGACATGGTCGAAATGTACGAACCACTCGCGGAGGACAGCGGCGTCCGGCTGACGGCGCTGGCGGCAACGCCGGTACCGGTGCTCGCACATCGCGCGCTGCTCGGCCGCGCGCTGTCGAACCTGATCGACAATGCCCTGCGCTATGGCGCCAGCGGCGGCGTCATCGAAGTGGCGGCGACAGCGACCGGCGATGGCGCGCGGCTGGCGGTCAGCGATCGCGGGCCGGGTATCGCGCCGGAGTCACACGGCGATGCGCTGCGGCGCTTTGGCCGGCTCGACGCGGCGCGGCCGGGCGGTGGCGCCGGGCTGGGGCTGTCGCTGGCGGCGGCGATCGCACGGCTGCACGGCGGCGCGCTCACCCTCGCCGACAAC
>JANOCM010000241.1:0-3963 GCA_031412175.1 Alphaproteobacteria bacterium | reverse complement strand
CGGCGCAGCGCGGGTTTGGGATCGTCGGGCGCGTCGGTCATGTATTCGGCGGGACCACCATGGGTCGTTGCATGAGAGATCCTCTGACGCCAGTTACGTCAGGTGGGAGCCAGATAGAACGGACCAGGATCCGCCCAGGGCCAGCCCCCTAGGATAGTGAATCGCCTCAGGGATGCTCGGTGCTCGTGCCGGGCAGTACCCGCCTGTCGCCAATATAGGCGGTTGCGGGCCCAGGCTCAACCTCGGCACGCGAGAAAAGCGGGTTGCTCAGGCGGCGAGGCTGTCGGCCAGCCGTTCGGCGCGTTCGGTCAGCGCCAGCAGCCGTTCCTGCAGCGGCCGGTCGAGCAATGTCGGCGCAGCCTCCCCAGGCAGCGGCGGCACGACGCCGCGCCGCATGTCGTGGAGTTCGTCGGCAACCATCAGCGCTGCCATCAGCAGCAGCCGCGCCTCGCTCATCACCCCCAGCGACCGCGTCAGGCCATCGGCCTTGGTGGCGATGCCGGCAGCGAGTTCGGTCAGATGCGCTTCGTCACCATCGCGGCATGACAAGGGATAGCTGCGTCCGCCGATATCGACGACGACCTGTCCCATCAGCCGTATTTCCGTTGCTTGGCGTGATCGTCGATCAACGCGTCGAGGTCGTGCAGCGCGGCCGCCGCCGCCGATTCGATGCGCCGCAAACGGGCATTTTCGGCCTCGCGACGCGCCAGATTCGCTTCGATCCTTGCGATCGCTGCTTCCAATCGTTTGGCAAGGGCGGTTGTGTCGGAGATGTCACGGCCTTTGAGTTCAGTAGGTTCGCCGCGTCTTGTAAGATGGTTTGTCAGCACGCGTCAATTGCTACATTCGTGTTAACGCTGAATTGAACCAAATCGTTACGCAGACGGCCCGGTTGACGCTCTGCTCGCGCTCTGGCCAATGTCCGCCGCGAGTCGGCCCGGCGGTTTTGCGGCCGCCGATACGACATTTCGATTTTTGCTCGAATTTCAGGCTTTTTCACGATGACCAACCTTCGTTCCATGGCGAATGCCATCCGCGCCCTGGCGATGGATGCCGTCGAGGCCGCAAATTCCGGCCACCCCGGCATGCCGATGGGCATGGCCGATGCGGCGACGGTGCTGTTCACCAATCACCTAAAATTTGATCCGGAACGGCCGCAATGGCCCGATCGTGATCGATTCGTGCTGTCGGCGGGCCACGGCTCGATGCTGATCTATGCGCTGCTCCACCTGACCGGCTATGATCGCCCGACGCTCGACGACATTCGCAATTTCCGCCAGCTCGGCAGCCCGTGCGCCGGGCATCCGGAGAATTTCGAGCTCGCCGGCATCGAAACCACCACCGGGCCATTGGGGCAGGGCCTCGCCACCGCGGTCGGCATGGCGATGGCCGAACGCCGGCTCAACGCCGAATTCGGCGATGCCCTCGTCGATCACCGCACCTGGGTGATCGCCGGCGACGGCTGCCTGATGGAGGGCATCAGCCATGAAGCCATCGGGCTCGCCGGGCATCTCGGCCTCGGCCGGCTCAACGTGCTGTGGGACGACAACCGCATCTCGATCGACGGGCCGACGTCGCTGTCGACATCCGAAGACATTGCCGCGCGCTTCACCGCCGCCGGCTGGCACGTCGTCGCCTGCGACGGCCAGGATGTCGCCAGCGTCGACGCGGCGCTCGCCGAAGCCGCCGCCGATCCGCGGCCGTCGCTGATCGCCTGCCGCACCACCATCGGTTTCGGCGCACCGACCAAGGCCGGCACCAGCGGCTCGCACGGCTCGCCGCTGGGCGCCAAGGAGATCGTCGGCGCTCGCGAAGCGTTGGGCTGGGAATATCCGGCGTTCGTGGTGCCCGACGACATTCGCACCGCCTGGATCGCCGCCGGTCGCAAAGCCGCCGCCCCGCGTGCCGCCTGGGAGGCGCGACTCGCTGCTTCGCCGCTGGGCGCCGACTTCACCGCCCGCATGGCCGGCGCCATCCCGGCCGCCGCGACCGCTGCGCTCGATGCCCATATCGCTGCACTGATCGCGGCGCCGCAGAAGATCGCGACGCGCAAGGCGAGCGAGCTGGCGCTGGGCGCCGTCAACCCGCACGCCCCGGCGATGTTCGGCGGCTCGGCCGACCTGACTGGATCGAACAACACCAAAACCAAGGACCAGCAACCGTTTACCGCGGGTTCCTATGACGGCCGCTATGTCTATTACGGCATCCGCGAGTTCGGCATGGCGGCGGCGATGAACGGCATCGCGCTGCACGGCGGGCTGATTCCCTATGGCGGCACGTTCCTGGTGTTTTCGGACTATATGCGCAACGCCATCCGCATGTCGGCGCTGCAGCAGGTGCGCGTCGTCTATGTGCTGACGCATGATTCGATCGGACTGGGCGAGGACGGTCCGACCCACCAGCCGGTCGAGCATCTGCTCAGCTTGCGCGCGATTCCCAACCTCGCCGTCTATCGCCCATGCGATGCGGTCGAGACAGCGGAGGCCTGGGCGCTGGCGCTCGCCGACACCACGCGACCGTCGGTGCTGGCGCTCAGCCGGCAGAATCTGGCGCAGCTGCGGACGGTGGCAGGCGCGAATCTGACCGCGCAGGGCGGCTATCGGCTCCGCGACGCAGTGGCTGCACGCAAGGTTGTGTTCGTCGCCACCGGCTCCGAAGTCGAGATCGCCATCGCGGCGGCGGGCTTGCTCGAGGCCGACGGCATCGGCTGCGACGTCGTATCGATGCCCTGCTGGGAAGCCTTCGACGCCCAGCCGGCGGCCTATCGTGCCGACATCCTGCCCGGCGATGCGTTGGTCGTTTCCGTCGAAGCCGGGGTGACTTTGGGCTGGCAGCGCTATACCGGGGCGCACGGGCTCAACATCGGGGTCGACAGCTTCGGCGCGTCGGCGCCGATCGAGGCGCTTTACGATCATTTCGGGCTGACGGCACCGAAGATCGCGGCGCGGGTGCAGGCAGCGCTCGCCTGAAGACACTGGGTTCCGGGTCAAGCCCGGGATGACAAGGAAGGACGAGAACATCATGGCCATCAATGTCGCCATCAACGGTTTCGGTCGCATCGGGCGCAACGTGCTGCGCGCTATCCACGAGGCCAGGCGCGACGATATCGTCGTCGTCGCCATCAACGATCTCGCCGACACCGCCGCCAACGCCCGGCTGCTCAAGCGCGATTCGGTCCACGGCGCCTATCCGGGCACGATCGAGGTCGATGGCGACCATATGGTCGTCGACGGCCATCGCATCCGCGTCACCGCCGAGCGCGACCCGGCGAAGCTGCCGCACGCCGAGCTGGGCGTCGATATCGCGCTCGAATGCACCGGTTTCTTCACCGCCGCCGACAAGGCCGGGCTGCACCTGCAGGCGGGCGCCAAGCGGGTGCTGATTTCGGCGCCGGGCAAGGGCGTCGACCTGACCGTCGTCTATGGCGTCAACCACGACAAGCTGACCGCCGACCACAAGATCGTGTCCAACGCCAGCTGCACGACCAATTGCCTGGCGCCGTTCGCCATGATCCTCGACCGTGAATTCGGCATCACCAAGGGGCTGATGACGACGATCCACGCCTATACCAACGACCAGAAGATCCTCGACCAGATCCACGAGGACCCGCGCCGCGCGCGTGCCGCGGCGCTGTCGATGATCCCGACGACGACCGGCGCCGCGCGCGCCGTCGGCGAAGTGCTGCCGCAGCTGAAGGGCAAGCTCGATGGCTCGGCGGTGCGTGTGCCGACGCCGAATGTCAGCCTTGTCGACCTGACCTTCGTCGCCGCGCGCGACACGACGAAGGAGGAGGTCAATGCGGCCTTGAAGGCCGCGGCCGATGGCGAACTGAAGGGCATTCTCGACTGGACCGACGAGCCCTTGGTGTCGATCGATCTCAACCACAATGCTGCGTCGTCGACGATCGACAGCCTCGAGACGGCGGTCATCGGCGGCAACCTTGTACGCGTCGTCAGCTGGTAC
>JANOCM010000240.1:0-2440 GCA_031412175.1 Alphaproteobacteria bacterium | reverse complement strand
TTTTTCGAGCGTTTCGAAGCCGTGGATGATGCCGCGCCCGCCGCAACCGCGGCCGACTTCCGGCCCGCCCAATTCCATCGCGAACACGCCGTCACGCTGGAAGCAGACATCCTCGATGCTGATTTCCTCGCCGGCGAGCTTCTTGCGCGCGCTCGTCTCGATGATCGTGGGCGTTGCCTTGCCGCCGAACAACAGGCTGGTGGTATCGGATTTCGGGTCGCAGCCGATCAGCAGCACGCGCTTGCCCTGCTGCGCCATCATGTAGCTGAGATTGGCGAGCGCGAAGGATTTGCCGCTGCCGCCCTTGCCATAGATGGCGATGATCTGGGTTTCCTTGGTCACCTCGCCGGTGTGGACGGGATCCGGCTCGATATCGGCCTCGGCGCGGAGCGCTGCGACTTCGTCGAGGAACGCATTCACGCTCATGCGATATTTCTCCAGTCGAAGACCATCTTGAGGCAGGCCGGGTTCGAAAAGGCCTGCGGATAGGCGGTTGCCGCCTCACTGGCCGGCACCCGGTTGGTGACGAGGCCATCCAATGACAGCCGGCCGCTGCCGACCATGGCGATCACCGCGGCGAGATCGTCGGGCAGGAATTCGGTGGCGATGCGGATGCGCGATTCGCGCCGGAAGGCCGGGGCGAAATTGAAGCTCAAGGGATCGCTGTAGAAGCCGGCAAGAACGATTTCGCCGCCATGACCCATGTGCGCGACCGCCGGATCGAGAATCTTGGCATCGCCACTGGCATCATAGATGCTGCGATAATCGCGGCGATCGTCCGCATCCGGCTGGACAACGCTGTAGCCGTCACCGCCGGTCATCCGCTCGGCGTTGACTTCCCAGACCGTCGGCGACCGCCCTTCGGCGACCGCCATCCGCGCCAGCAGGCGACCAAGGACGCCATGGCCGATGATCAGGTCGGGAAGCGCGCCGCCCACGAGCGCGTGGCGGGCGGTCGCGGCGAGCGATAGGAGCACCGCCGAATCCCCCAGCCTGTCGGGAATGCCGAGCACGCGCGCCGAACCCGTTACCAAAGTCTGCGCCGAACCGCCGAACAGCCCGCGCGCGCCGATGAATTTCGACGATCCCGGCACGAATACCGTTTCGCCGATCCGCGCGCGACCCTTGGCGCCGGCATCGACAACGCGACCGACGGCTTCATATCCGGGAACCAACGGATAGCCCATGCCCGGGAAAGTCGGCATCGATCCGTTGAACATCAGTTTCTCGGTGCCCATCGAAATGCCGCTGAAATCAACGGCTACGACCAGGTCGTCGGCGTCGGGTGGCGTCATCCCGAGGCGGCGCAGGGCGACGCGCCCGGGCTCCTCAACGACGACTGCCAACGTATCCATTCCCGCTCCCCTGGTTCGACGACGAACTGCGCCGCCTTCACCTCGACTTTCATCCTATCCCAACAAAAGCTGTTGTAAAGCGAACTTGACGCTTTGAGGCGTCAAAATTTTTTGACACACGCAAATCGGGGGGTGCGACATCGCCCGCAAATTGAGCGACTTCGCCTGAGCGGGCGCCCGAATCAGCGGCGCGCGACGAGCAATCTGGTCACCATCGGCACCCCAGTGGCTACCTCACGGACGGCCGAAAAGCCGGCCCCGTGCAACATCGTCGCATAGGCGTCGGCAGTCCGCGGCCGGCCCGACCCCATCGCCCACAGGTAGAGGCCGAAATAGGCATCACCCATCGCCTGCGCTCCCGGCGTGCCGGCCATCGGCTCGGCAATAAGCAATGTGCCACCCGCCGGCAGCGCTGCATGGATCGCCGCCAGCAGCGCCGTCACCACGCCATCGTCGTGATCGTGGAGGATGCGGACAAGGCTGATCAGGTCGGCGCCCGCCGGCAGCTGATCGTCGCGAAAGCTGCCGCCATGAACTGCAACCTGCCCGAGCCCGCGCGCCGCCAGCACCGCGCGGGCGCGCGCGGCCACCGGCGGCAGGTCGAACAGCGACAGGCTCAGCCCCGGGTGCCGCGCCGCGACCTCGGCAACGAACGCACCATGGCCGCCGCCGATATCGAGCAACTGCCGATGCCGTTTGAAATCATAGGCTTCGAGCACCTGTTCGGCGACCATCGGCTGCGAAGCCGCCATCAGCGCCGAATAGGCCTGTGTCGCCGGATCATCGGCGCTGGCCGGGTCGCCGCGGCCTGCCGCTTCGGCGTAAGACCAGAAGGCCGCCAGCTCGCCGCCACCGCGACCGCGGCGCAGCATTGCCAGCGGATCGGCGAGATCGGCATAGAACAGCTTGTGGTGCTCGATCATCGCGAGTGCGCCGGCGTTGCTCGACAGCGCGGCGCCGCGTTGGCCGAGCGTCCAGCGATCGCCGGGCAGCGCCTCGACCAAATCGATCGACGCCGCCGCCGCCAGCAGCCGCTGCATCGCCATCGTGTCGAGCCCGGCGCCGGTGGCGAGCGCGACAGTGGT
>JANOCM010000239.1:0-6753 GCA_031412175.1 Alphaproteobacteria bacterium | reverse complement strand
GTAGCCCTGGGCGTCGGTGGCCAGCTCCACATAGACGCTGCGGCCGATGTACTGGCCGGCCGCCACCGCCGTCTTCCTTCCGCGCGTCGTGTCGGCGGGCAGGATGCGCAGCCGGTCGATGCCCAGCCCCTTGCGGACGGCATTGATCGGGTTCAGCCCGCCGCTGCCACCGCGGAGCGATGCGAGCGCGCCGGCAAGCTGGATCGCTTCGGGGGCCGACAAATTTGTCACCGAATTGCCGAACAGCACGCGGCTCAGCACCTCGTCCTCGGGCAATGACGGTACCGAGCTGAACTTGATTTCCGGCCGGGTCGCGGTGCCATCGACATCAAGTTGGGCGGTAAAGCCCGATGTCGTGCTCGTCGCCGACACATCGATGATCGGATCGGGCGGGTAGCCACCAGCAAAGCGCAGCACACCCTTGGTCAGGTTGAAGCGTTTGCCGGCGAAATCATAATCGCCGCGTACCAGGTCGACTCGGCCGATGATCTCCGGCGTGGCGGCGCCGCCCTTGACCTTCACATCGGCGCGCCATTCGGATTCGATGCCGAGGCCCGATACGAACAGCCGGCGATCGCCCTTCACATCGAGGCTGAGCAGCCATTTCTGCGGCGGCAGATAGGTCGCGGCACGACGGCCGAGCACCTTGGTATTGCGCTCGGTCACCTGCAGCACCGGCACTTCGACCGCGGCGGCCCGCCCGACCCGCAGTGTCGCCCGGTCCACCGTCAGCTTGCCCGACACGACGCCGCCATAGGGATCGGTGGCGATCCGGATGTTGCCGGTGGCGGTGCCGCTGATATCATCGCGGTTGACCAGCTGGGCATTCTTCAGCGCCAGCCGGATGTTCATCGGAAAGGCGCGTTCGGGCGACAGGTCGATGCCGCCGGTGCCGGTAATCGTGCCGTCCTTGCCGACCCGCCCCGAAAAACGCGTCAGGTCGAGCCGCGAGGCGGTAAAGCGGCTGTCGAGCGAAACCTGGTCGACGACGGCCCCGAGCAGCGTCGATTCGACCCGCGCGCCCTCGCTGCGCGCGGTGCCGGTGATCTGCGGGTCGCCGAGCTGGCCGCGGATATCGGCAGCGACCGCGATCGGCCCGCGCACGTCGATAGCCTCGATGCCGGCAAGGCCCCAGAGCGATTGCGCCGGGCCGTTGTAGCGCGCCTGGGCGAACACCGGGCTGGCATACAGCCGCTCGGTCAGCGTGCCGGCGCCGGGCACAATGGGGCCGATCCGGGCCTGGGCGCGCCCCTCCACCTTGCCACCGCGCACGATGACGGCGCGGGCGATGATGCCGGTGGGTGAAAGCTCGGCATTGATGCCGACATCGATGGGGGTGGAGGCCGATGCCAGGCCGGCGCGCGACAGGCTGTTGAGGCGCAGGCTGGCGGTGCCCGTCGGCACGTCGCCGGGATCGAGCGCCATGTCGATGGTGCCCGAAATGCGCCCGCTAAAATCGAGGTTGGGGTAGGCGACGGTCAGCAGCGCGAGTGATACCCGGTCGAGCCGCGCCTTCACCGTCTTGTGAGCGCCGAACAGCCCCGAAACTTCGGCGCTGCCGTCGCTGGTAACGATGCTGACCGGGGCCAGCGCCCAGCCGGCGGTACCGCGCGTCAGAATGGCGGGGCCGCTCAGCCGGATCGCCTTGTCGTCGATCTTGCCGCTGGCGACGACGCTGATGCGATCGGGGTTGAAATCAGCGCCAAGGTCGAGGCTGAAATCGTTGCTGGCACGGCCGTTGATGCTGGCCTGGGCCGTGCCGCGGCCGTCGGCATAGCGGATCGTGCCGGTGCCGCGCTCGATATGGATGTCGCCGCGATCGACATCGGTGACATCGAAGTTGCCGGTGGCGCTGGGGCCGCTGGCGGGCAGCAGTACGGCGAGCTTCAGCCGGCCCTTGTCGATGGTCACCGGTGTCGCCAGCGCCAGTTTTGCGTCATTCGCCGTCACGTCGATGTCGGCGCGCTGCACCGCGCCGGCGGCGGCGAGCAGCGCGCTGCCATCGAGGCCGGGGCCGCGGAAATCGATGCGGCCGGCAAACGGCCCGGCGGCGGTCTGGACGATGCGGCCCTGGCCGTTGAGCCCGGCGATGGTCGCGCTGGCAATCTCGATGGCGACGGGATCGGTGGTGGTGCGGATCAGCCCCCGGCCGGTGACGGGGCCATAGCTCGAGGCGCCGTTGGCGGCAAAGCTCCAGCCGCCGGGCGCCGGCGCGACATGCGCGGCGACGGCGGCGAGCCCGATGCCCAGCCCCGGCCGCGCCAGCACGACATCGACGACGGGGCCATCGATCGGGCCCTTCAGCGCCAGCGTCAGCGGGCCATAATCGCGCGACACGCCTTGCCCGCGCGCCGTGACGATGCCGGCGGGGGTGCGGCTGCCCTCGGCGGTCACGGTGACACCGGGGGAGGTCAGCCGGGCATTGCGGAATACCAGCGACAGGTCGCCGGCGACATCGATATCGGCGCTGATGACCGGCAGGCCCTTGGTCAGCGCGGCGAAAAAGCCGTTGTCGAGCCGCGTGACCTTCACATCAGTACGGCCGGCGACGCGGGCGCCGCCGGCGGCCGGGGTGACGCGCAGGTCGGCGCGGATATCGGTGATGCCCAGCCCCGGCAGGGCATAGCGCGGCAGGCCGCCCTTCGCCGTCAGCAGGAAGTTATTGCCGTCGATGACATTCGCCGTGGCCGTGCCGCTGAGCCGGTCCGACCGGAAGGCCAGCGCGTTCGCGGTCAACCGTCCGCCGGCGATCGTCACCGGTCCGTCGATGCGTACGTTGGTCAGCAGCGGCGCCGCGACCTCGCCCACGCCGGTAACGCGCGCTGCCGACAGGCTGACCGGGATCACCAGCGGCCGGCTGCCGCCGCGGACGATGCCCGAGGCGCGGATGTCGGTCGCCGCGGTTGCGCGCCACGCGGCGCTGGCGGCGGTCAGCCGGTAATCGATCAGCGGGTCGGCAAAGGTGCCGGCAAGTTTTGCCGACAGCCGCACGTCGCGGGCGCTGAGCTGGGTCGCGATCGCCCTGGCATCGAGCAGCCTGGCATTGACGGTCACGCCGTCGATCGCCTCGTCGGCAAAATCCAGATTGCCCTGGGCGTCGATCGCCAGCGCGGCGCTGGCGGTGCGCAACACGACCTGTGCCTTGCTGCCGGCCACGCGCGCGCTGGCGTCGATCGCCAGCACCGGCCCGGCGAGCCGGCCGGCCATCCCCGGCAGCAACCGTGCCGGCCGCGCGGTACCCTTGGCGGTGAACAGCCCCGATCGCGCCGCGATCGCCACATCGGCAAGCGGCGTGCCGCCCATCCGCGCGTCGAGGCGCCCCTGCCAGACCTGCCAGCTGCCATCGCCGCGCAGCGTCACGTCGAGCGGTTCTGACAGGCCGAGCATGCCGCCGATGGCGCCGCCCTTTGGCGCGGTGATCAGCGCATCGATATCGAAGACATTGCGATCGGGCTCTGAATCGAGCGTCAGTTGCACGGTATCGCCGGCACCCGTCTGGCCCGGCTGGGCAAGCGTCAGCGCCGCCAGCTTCACCTTGGCGCGGCCCGACCGGATATCGGCGCTGCCGCCGACCCCGAGCACGCGGCGCCGGCCGCTGACCGGTGGTTCGAGCACCAGCCGGTCGATCTTGAGGCTGGCGATATCGAAATCGAAATCGGGGAGGATGCGATCGCTTTTCGTCGGCAGCAGCTGCGGGCGGCGCAAGACTCGCACGTCGGGTGCCAGCATGTAGCGGGCGACAAAGCGGTTCTGGATCAGCTCGAGCGGTCGCCAGTCGATGTAGAGCACCGGGATCTCGGCAAAAACGCCCTTGGGATCGCCAACGGCAAGGTCATGGATCACTGCCTTGCCGAACAGCGAGCCGTCGATGCGCCCGGCGCGAATGGTCAGACCGGATTCGGGCTTGTAGCCGGGCAATTGGCGAACGACGAACTGCCGCCCCGATTCACTGTCGATCCAGCGCGCCGCGCCATAGACCAGCCCGGCAAACAGCACCAGCACCAGCACGATCAGCGACAGAACGCGGGCGATGCCGCTGCCGCCGCGCCGCTGGATCGGGGGTGCCGAGTCCGCCATCAGAAGGCCTGGCCGATCGAGACGTAAAAGGCGACGCGCGGATCGCCGGGCGAGCGGGTGATCGGCGTTGCGACATCGATGCGCACCGGGCCAAAGGCGGTGTAATAGCGCAGGCCGATACCTGCGCCGATCTTGAGGCTGTCGAACTTCGGCAGGGTCGTCGCATAGACCTGGCCGGCATCGACAAAGCCGACGACGCCCAGATCATTGCCTAACGCCTGGAAGCGATAGCGCACCTCGGCCGAGGCCTCGGTCAGGCTGTTGCCGCCGGTCGGCGTGTTGGTATCGTCCTTGGGCCCGACACCCTGGAAATCGAAGCCGCGCACCGAGCCGCCGCCGCCGGCATAGAAACGCCGGTCGGGTGCGATGCGGCCGCGGTTGGCACCGGCGATGGCACCGAAATGCAGCCGCCCGGCGAGTACCAGATTGTCGCCGAGCGGCTGATAGGCGGTGCCTTCGACCTGCAGCTTCACATAGTTGAAGTTGACGCCGCTGCGCAGCGTGAATTCGGGCGACACACGCCCGGTCAGCCGGAAACCCCGCGTCGGATCGAGCAGATTGTTCGAATGATCCCAGGTGACGTTGCCGGGAAACGCCAGGATGAAATAGGTGTTGTTGGGATCATCCGGCGCCGACCGGTCGCGCTGGCGCGTCACCAGCAATTCGGTGCCGACCGAATAGGTGATCGGCTTCTGCCAGATGATGTTCGATTCGCGCGCCACCGCGGCGCCGATGCCGAAGGTCGTGGCATCAAAGGCGTTCTGCTGTTCGGCCGACAGCCCGATCCGCATCGACAGTGTCTGGTCGCGCTTTTTCCAGTTGCGGCGCTGCATTTCGGCGATCAGCACCTGCTCGCGTTCGGCGGCGACGCCGCGCAGCGTCAGCGCGCCTTCCGGGGCGAACAGGTTGCGGTGGGTCCAGCTGGCTTCGGCGCGCAGGCCCTGCCCGGTCGAATAGCCGCCGGTGGCGGCGATCGTGCGCACCGGCGCGGCTTCGGTGGTGACCAGCAGGTCGACGACCTGGGTGCCATCGGCGTTGATGCGGCCGCCCGGCACCGGCTTTACCGCCACGCTGCCGAACAGCCCGGTCTGGATCATGGCGCGGCGCAGATCGTCGCGGCCGGCCTCCGTATAGGGCTGGCCGGGCTTGAAGCGCGCCAGGATGGCGACATGCTTGTCGTCGAATTTCTGGGTTTCGCCTTCAATGTGAACGGTGCCGAAGACGCCGCGGGCGCCCAGATCGACGGCCTGCGCCAGCGTCGCGGTGCGGGTGGCGTGATCGATTATGATGTCGGGTTTGCCGACGACCGGGAAGGGATAGCCGGCATCGGCGAGCTTGCCCACCAGCCCGTCCTGCGCCGCGGTGACGCGCGCGGCGTTGACCGGATCCCCGGCGGTGATGCCGAGCAGTGGCGGCACCACCGTCGGCGCGGCGGCGCCGGCGGCACCCTCGGGCGCCGTGACGGTCACCGTTTCGAAATGATACATCGGCCCCGGATCGACGGTCAGCGTGACGCCGGTCGCCTCGCCATCGCGCACCGGCGGGGTGACGACGACCTGGGTGTTGCCGCCATAATGGCCGATGGAGCGCAGCAGCTGATCGATCAGGTCGCGGTCTTCGGTGATGCGGCGGTTGATCTGCGCGAGGTTCGAAACATCGCCCTTCTTTGTCCACAACGACGACAGCGCCTTGAATTCGTCGTCAAGGCCCAGTGTCGAAAGGCCGGAGAAGCCTACCGTATAGCGCACCTCGCCCGCCGCCTCGACGGCCTCGCCGGCGGTGGTGGTCTCGACCGTCGGCCACGGCAGTTTGCCCGGCAGCGGCGCGAAATCCTCGAGACGGGGTTCTTCGGTCGGCAACGGGGTTGTGGGGGGTGGCGGCGGGTCGGGTGTGGCAGCAGCCGGTGCCTCCGGCGGCGCATCTTGGGCCGCCGCCGGCGCATTCTGGGCTGCCGCCGGCGCTTTTTGGGCTGCCGCTGGCGCTTTTTGGGCTGCCGCCGGCAGGGGCAACAGGGCGATCAGCGACACGCCAAGGGCGCGGCGCCATTGCCGCCCCGGATTCGGTTCATGCCCTTCCACCTTTATGGTCCTAGCCCAGCCGCCGGAGCGCGGAAAGCCACTGCGGCGCCGCAAGGGGTTGGCGCGGCACCGGTCACCGTGCCAAAGCACCCGGATGCCGACTTTGCCGACCGAACCCCCCGCCAGCCGTCCCTCTGTTCAGGGCGGCGGCTGCCTGATCGCCGCCGGGGTCGTCATCGGTCCGATCATCGGTTTGACGTTCGGCGAGACGTCGCTCGGGCTGGTGATCGGGCTCGGCGTCGGCGTGATCGGCGCGATCGTGCTGTTCGTGGTGGACCGCCGGCGGTAGGTCGAGGCCCTAATTCAGCCGCCGCCCGACCCAGACCACCCGGCCGATCACGCTGACCGCTGCCGGGTCGCAATCGTCCCAGCTCGGATAGGCATCATTGTCGCTGCGGATGGTCAGGCGCCGTGTCGCGGGATTGACCGACAACCGCTTGACCAGCAACGCATCGTCGGTGCGCAGCACGTAGATGCCGTCGCGCAGCCGTTCGCGATCGTCGGTATCGACGAGGATCTGGTCACCGTCGGCGAGCGTCGGCAGCATCGAATCGCCCTCGACACCGATGACGGACAGGGCCTCGGTCCGGCCGGTGGC
>JANOCM010000238.1:0-4126 GCA_031412175.1 Alphaproteobacteria bacterium | reverse complement strand
CGCACGCCGCAGCGGCCTTCGATGGCGCAATCCTGGCTGTGTCCCGACACGCAACTGGTCAGCGCGATCGGGCCGTCGACGGCCTCGACGATGGCGGCGACGCTGATCGACGCGGGGTCGCGCGCCAGGGTGAAACCGCCGGCAACGCCGCGCGATGCGACCAGCAGGTCGGCGCGGGCGAGTGTGCCCATCAGCTTGGCGACCGTCGGCACCGGAATCGCCGTCGCCTCGGCGACCTTGGCGGCCGACAGCTTCGCCTCCGGCGCACGCGCCGCCGCGGTCATCACCACCACGGCATAATCGGCTAGGTTGGTCAGGCGGATCAAGCGGCAGCCCTTAAAGCGGAGCAATTTCGTCCGGCTTATGTGGGGGCTGGGGCTGCAGTGTCAACGCGCAAATGCGGCGAGTGGCGTTCAGCTGTAGCGCGCCAGCTTCGCCATGTCGGGCATCAGCGTCTTGCGCACGATGGTCAACCGCATCAGCGGGGCCGCCTCGATCATGAACCGGCTCGGCGTCAGGCCGACGAACTGTTTGAATTCACGGATGAAATGCGGCTGGTCATAATAGGCATGGGCGGCCAGATCGGCCCAGCCCATCGCCTCGCCATTGCCCAGCCGGACCGCGGCGTTGAGCGTGCGATACTTGCGCGACAGCAGTTTCGGCGAGCCGCCATAGATGCGCTTGGCCAGCCGCTCGACCGATCGCGCCGACATGCCCGAGGATTCGATCAGCGTATCGACATCGGGGTTTGCCGAACCGGTCAGCCAGTCATCGGTCAGCGCCGTGAACCAGCGCGGCGTGGCATGGGCATGGGCGAGCAACCCCATGAAAAAGCGGTCGGCAGCAGCGACGCGTTCGAGGTCGTTGTGTGCCATCATCATATCGGCGAGGGCGGTATCCGCCGACGGCCCGACGACCCCCGCCAGATCGACGACATCATCGGCAAAACGGTCGGCGGGTTCGCCGATCAACGTCGACCAGCCTTCGGGCAGCAGCCCGACGCCGAACAGGTGCAGCGGGCCGATGGCGGAGTATTTGGCCGAACCGCTGGTCGGGCCCTGGACATGGATTGGCCCGGGCGTGCGCACCACGCCGGTCGGAAACTGGTTGCTGGCCTGGCCCTTTGTGACGATGCGGATTTGCGGCAACTCGGCGCGCATGAGATCGGTCCAGGCCGGATCGTTCGATTCGAACCAGTAATAGGATGACAGGTATCGGCGCAACGGCGGCGCCGGTGCAAAATAGCGGATGCTGACCACGCGACTGACCCCCTACGCCACCATACCGCGGACGTAACCATGTTCAGGTTACAATCCGTTTAACGAATTTCAACCTTTCTCGGTTGCCGGCGACCGCCCGACATTGCTGCCTGCAAAAAAAGCGGCCCGGAACAGAGGGTTCTGCCCCGGGCCGTTTGAGGTCAAGGATGCGTGACGGAGGCAGGCTTGCCGCTGTGACGCTCCCTTCGGGTCGCAGAAAGCGGTTTAGGCGCGACCGATTCGAAAATATTGTAAATTTCCGCCAAAAGCGCAGCGCCGCGCTGCGAGCGCGCTGGCGCAGCCAAGCGCGCCGACAGGCGCAAGCTCGGCCGGCGGGGCGGGCGGGAAATCCGCCGAACCCGTCCGACGTCAGCGCGGGCTTTGCCCGCGCCCTGCCTCCCTATCGACGTACAGCCTCAGCCTTTCTTCACCCCCGCCACCCACGCATCGACATTCTCATCCAGAATATCGAGCGGCACCGCCCCGGTGCGCAGCACCACGTCATGGAAGGCCCGGATATCGAAGCGATCGCCCAGCGCCGCCTGCGCCCGGTCGCGCAGTTCCGAAATCTTCAGCCGGCCGACCATGTAGGCGGTGGCCTGGCCCGGATAGACCGTGTAGCGCTCGATCGCCTTCTGGATGCCGCCGACGGGTTCGGCGCTGTTCTCGGTCAGATATCTGATCGCGTCCTCGCGGCTCCAGCGCTTGTCGTGGATGCCGGTATCGACGACCAGCCGGATGGCGCGGTGGAGTTCGAGCTGCAGCCGGCCAAAGTCGTTGTAGGGGTCCCGGTACTGGCCCATCTCCTTGGCCAGTTTTTCGGAATACAGCCCCCAGCCCTCGCTGTAGGCGGCATAGCCGCCGAACTTGCGGAAGGCAGGCACGTTCTTCAACTCGGTCGAATTGGCGCGTTCGAGGTGATGGCCGGGCAGGCCCTCGTGATAAATCAGCGGCTCGATCTCGGTCGTCGGCATGTCGGTGAGGCGGTAGAGATTGACATAGACAGTGCCGGGCCGCGAGCCATCCTCCGCCGGCGACTGGTAGAATGCCTTGCCCGCCGATTGCTCGCGGAACGGCTCGACTGATTTCACCAGCACCGGCGCCTTGGGCAGGTTGGCGAAATACTGCGGTAGCTTGGGGCGCAGCTCGTCGAGAAAGGCGTTGGCGCGGCGCAGATATTCGGCCTTGCCGGCGTCGCCTTCGGGCAGGACGAAGCTGGTGTCGTCGCGCATCCGGGCGAGGAAGGCCTTGAGATCGCCCTTGAAGCCGACCCTTTTGGCGATGTCCATCATCTCGCCGTGGATGCGCGCCACCTGGGCCAGGCCGAGCGCGTGGATCTGCGCCGCGTTCATGCTGGTCGTCGTGTAGTTGGCGAGGTTGGCGGCGTAATAGGCCGCGCCATCCTTGAAGCGCCAGATGCCGTCGACGCTGCCGGCGCGGGCTTGCTGGCCCTCGATTGCGACGATCAGCCGTTCGTAGGCGGGCTTGACGCTCGTCGTCAGGGCGGCGGTGGCGGCGGTGACCAGCGCAGCCTTGTCGGCCTGGGCGATGTCGAGCTTGCCGACCTTCATCTTGAAGTCGGCGAGCAAAGGCGAATCGACACCCGATGCGTCGAACGGCGCACCCTTCAGCGTGTTGCGGGCATCGTTGATGACATAGGGGAACACCCATTTCGGCGGCAGCACCCCGGCCTTGGCGCGGATTTCGCTTTCGGCGACATCCTGGTCGAGCGCGGCGCCAAGCCGCTGCAGGCGGCTGACATAGGCTTCGGCGTCGCTCTTGCTGGTGACGCGGTGGATGTTGATCAGGAACGCCGGATGGCTGCTCTGCGCACCATTCATCTGATCGAAGACATAGCCGTTGCGGCGGTATTTGAAGCCGGCGTCGCGGCGCATGATGGTTTTTTCGAACAGGCGGTACGACAGGCGCGACGCGGCGTTCAGCTCGGCCTTGGCAAAGCGGGCGCGCATGTCGGTCAGCGCCTGCTGGTCGGCTGCATGGTTGGCGATGTCGGCGGCGTCGCTGTTGTCGTTCCATTTGTCATAGTCGGTCTTGATGCCGCGATAGCTCTGGCCCTGCGGCGATCGCGCCAGCTGCGCCTTGTCATAGGCGTCAAAGAACGCTGCGAGGTCGGCGTCGGCGGTGGCAACGGCGGTAGTGGCCGGAGCGGCGTTCTGGGCGGCGAGCGGGGCGGGCAGCAACAGGGCGGCCATGATCAGCAGGTGGTGGCGCATGATACCTCGTCGGATGGGTGGGTGTCCCCGTCCTAGAGGTTCGACCCGGCCGCCGTAAATGGCGGACGGGCGTGCCGATCAGAACCGATAGCTGAGCGCCGCGCCGATCAACCGGCGATTGGCGCCGGTGACATAGGGTGACGACACCGAATAATTCACCGAATCGAAGAAGCGGACGCCGGCAACCGGGGTGGCGACGTCGAAGACATTGTTGGCAAAGACCTGCAGGCTGAGGCCATTCCAACGCATCGTGGCGCGCAGGTCGACGATGGTGAAGCTGCCGAAGCTTTGGAAATTGTCGGCGCGGACGAACGATTCCGACTGGTACTGGACGTCGCCGCGCAGTTCCAGCGAGGCCTTTTCGCCGAGCGGCAGGTTGATCCGCGGCGAAACGGTGAACTTGTGATCGGGCACATAGGGCAGATGCTTGCCGTCGAAATCAATGGCCGGCAGCCCGGCAAGCACCAGCGTCTGCGCGAGTGAATCGTCGACGAAGCGGGTATAGCGGGCATGGGTATAGGCATAGTTGCCGCCCAGCGTGAACCAGCTGGTCAGCTGCGCTGACGTCTCGACCTCAAGCCCGTAAATCTTCGAGGCGGCGACATTGCAGGTATAGGTGCGGTTGGTCGATGA
>JANOCM010000237.1:0-3634 GCA_031412175.1 Alphaproteobacteria bacterium | reverse complement strand
CAACAGGCTCATCGACGCCCAGTCGATCAGCGCGTGGCGGGCGGTGCGCGCCGGCTGGGCATCGATGGCGTTGGTGGCATAATGAACAATGACGACCCAGCGCGAGCCCGGGATAGGCGCCGCCACGAATTCGCGATCGGCGCCATCGTAGAAGCGGCTGAACCGGGCAACAGCGCCGCCGTGTTCGACCAGCGCGCGCAATTCATCGCGCACGGCGCCCGCGTCGCCGAGCATCATAGCCAGCCGTTCGGCGCCGGCGCGGTTGGGCGCCGAATGCATGATCACCGGCAGACTGGGGTCGCGGGTGTCGACGACCATCAGTTGATACGGCGGCAGCACCGCCGGGTTGAGCAGATCGGTAATGACCGTGCTGGCGACGACATAGGCAGCACGCTCCTGCCGGTCACCGGGCAGATAGCCCGCGGGGAGCCGGTCGGCGCGGAAGGTCACGACGGTCTTGTTGAGTCCATCGGGCTGCGACAGCACCTGTTCGATGGCGTAGGGGCGCGATGGCGGCCCGCCGTCGCCTTGCGATGGATCATTGGTCACGATGCGCTGGAAATAGTTGCGCCCGGCGAGCTGTGACCGGCCACCGAAAAAGCTGCGGCAGGCAATGGTGCGGGTGCCGGGCACCGCATAGCCGCGGGTGGTGTAGAGGCCGATTGATTCGACCAGTGGCGGATGATCGGGCCGCGCCACGCCGTCGCTGCAGATGGGCGCGGTGGCACAGCGCAGCGGCCGCGGGTTGACCGCCAGAAGCAGGCCGATGGCAGTATAGTCCGGCGGCCGCCCGGCCCGGTCGGCCCTGCGGGGCAGCGCCTCGTTGACACATTCGCGCGCGAACGGCGCGATGCCGGTCACATCCGGGTCCGGCGCCTGCGGCTCCGCTAGCCGCGCCGCCTCCAGCGCCCGAAATCCGTCGCCGAAGGTGCGGGGATCGGCCGACGACAGCTGCCGCGCCATCGTGCCGGCATGGGCGAGTGCTGCCGCAAGATGCTTGCGGCCGGCCTCCGCAGCCGAGGTGGCGATGCGGGTCGCGGTCGTGTCGGCGGCGTGGCGGTGGACGGTGACATCGGTGGCGAACAGCACCACGAGCGTTGCGAGGCTCGCGGCGGCGGGCAGGCCCAGCGCGATGCCGATGGCCTCGGCCTTGCCGATGGCTTCGCGCGGCCCCAGCAGCACCAGCCGCAGTGACGGCAGCAGCATGACAACGATGCCGATCGCCAACCCCAGCCCGAACACCAGGGTCAGTGGCGGTGTCGCGATCTGCCGCCAGACATTGGCCTTGGGCATCAGGCCGACGACGAAGCATTCGCCGCTGGGCGCACACGCCGGAAACCGCGCCGGGTGGAACGGCCGGACATAGGCGCGCATCGTCTTGCCGGCGATGTTGAGATCAACGGGATCGAGGCTGTCGACAATGGCTTTCGGATTCTTGGCCTGGTCCTGTTTCTGGCCGACCGACGCCTTCAGCGTATCGACGAGCACCGAGCCTTCCGGCGCAAGGCCATCGAGTGATTGCAACGGAATGGGTTCGCTGCCGACCTGTGCGACGATGCGGCGGGCGCTGTCGAGCACCAGGAGGTTGGAAAACTCCCGGGCGGCGCGATCGATGATCAGCAGGCGTTCGAGCGGAATGACGGCGCCATAGCAGACGCGCATGTCCTTGACCTCAGGCACTTTCGCCGGATCGGTGTTGAGGATGTTGGCGACATAGGGACCGGGGGCCGGTGATACGTCGTCGGCGGCCATGTTGCGCGGAAACGGCTGGCTGTCCTGGCGCAGGATATCGGCGACGGGGAAATTGCCGATGACCTTGAGCATGGTGCCGGCGCCGAAAAGATAGCTGCGGACAAAGGGCAGTGTGCCCTCGCGATCAGAAATCGCCTTGGCGAGCGTCATGCATTCCGCTTCGCTGCCGACGCTGTACAGCACCTTGTATTCGCCGAGCATCGGGTGGCGGAAGCGGGCGCGGTGGCTCCAGCCGTCGGCGATGTCGCGGTCGCCGGCTTCGATCGGGCTGACGCGGCCGCGGATGAAATTGGTGATGGCGACGGTGCGGACGGCGTCGGACCAAGTCTCGAGGCCGCTGGCGGCGATTGCGAGATCGCGCTGGTTGCGCTTGTCACTGTCGCTGATGATGGTCTGGCCGAATGGCAGGAACCAGATCAGCAGGCCGACGGCAATCACCGCCAGCGTGACAAGGCTGAACTTTACGAGGTTCGATAATCCGCCGCCGCTGCCCTGCGATGACGCCGTGTCCGCTTGGGTCATGCCCCGCCCCCGTTTGGCGACCCGGGTGCTATCGTTGCTGCAAGAGTGTCACGGCGCGGCTCACCTGTCAAAAGCCGCCGGCGGTCAGTGCGCCGCGCGCCGGCGCCGCCACGCGATGATACCGCCGATGACAAGGCCCAGTGCGCCGGCCAGCCAGGGGGCGAGCTTGAGCAGCCGCGGTACCAGCAACTCGTTCAACGCATTGGCCTCGACCTGCCTCGGCGCCTGGTAACCGGCGGGCATGGCGAGCACCTGGTCGCGCTTGGCAAAGGCCGCATATTCGGCCTGCATGCGCTTGAACTCGGCCGGGCGGGCGGCGGCAAGATCCTGCGTCTCGCCGGGATCGGCGACAATATCGTAAAGGTGCCAGCCGCCATCGCCATAGGGCGCGAGGTTCTTGACAAGTTTGAGGTCGCCACGGAACAGCACAGCGTTCCCCGACAGTTCATAGCCTAGCGCCGCGTCGGCCGGGCGCACGCTGGCGGCGGTTCCGTTCATCAGCGGCATCAGGTCGTGGCCGGTCATCGGCTCGACGACGCGGCCGGCAAAATTGCCCTGTTGTGGTGCAACGCCGGCGGCGGCAAGCAACGTTGGCGCGATATCGGTGACATGGGCAAAAGCGCTGGCGATGCTGCCCTGGCGCAGCGCCGGGTTGCCCGGCCAGGCGATGATCAGTGGCACGCGCAAGCCGCCTTCGCTGGCGGTGAATTTGTAGCCGCGCAGCGGCGACGACACAGCGCTGGCAAAGCTGGTGCCGATCGCGGTCAGGCTGCCGGCGCGGCCCTGCTGGTCGGGGTTCTGGTTGTAATAGAGGCGTGCCATTGCCGCGTTGAAGGGTTTCGACATCGGATCGATCGCCTCGCCGCCATTGTCGGACAGGAAGACGAAGACCGTGTTGTCATACTGGCCGGTCGCCTTCAGATGCGCGACCAGCCGCCCGATCTCGCGGTCCATCGCCGTCGCCATGCCGCCATAGGCCGCCATGGCGCGGGCGCGGGCGGCGCGTTCGGCGGGTTTCAGCGCTTGCCAGTCGCCAGTGGTGTTCATCGTCACCATCGCCATGCCGGGTGGCATCAGCCCCTTGACGATCGCGCCGGTGCGGCGCGCATCGCGCAGGGCGGTCCAGCCAGCGGTGTAGCGATCCTTGTAGGCGGCGATGTCGCTGTCGGGCGCCTGCACCGGGATGTGGTTGGCGAGGAAATTCAGCGACGCGAGGAAGGGTTTGCCGCTGCTTTTGCCAGCATCGACATAACGGATCATCGTGTCGACGATGAAGCGCGACGAGTAGTAATCTTTCGGCAAATGCGCCGGCTTGCCGTCCTCGGTCCACGCTGCCTTGTCATACAGCAGCAGATTGGGC
>JANOCM010000236.1:0-5087 GCA_031412175.1 Alphaproteobacteria bacterium | reverse complement strand
TGATGTCGAGGCCCGGCAGCGCTGCCTCCAGCGCCGCACGTGCGGCCGGCGCGGCGATGTCGGTGGCGTGCAGGTCGAGCGCATCGCCGGCGTCGATCCATTCGGCAAGCCCCGGTTCGCCGCCAAGGCCACGCAGCACATCACTTGCGGCGGCAGCGTCGCCGGACGACAAGGCGCCTTCGGCGACAAGGGTGATGATCAGCGGCGTGACAGCGGGCGATTCCATGGTGGCGGTCATTGCAGGGCCGACAGCGAGCGGCAAGTCGGCATTGGCGCTGGCGGTGGCGCAGCGCGTCGGCGGCACCATCATCAACGCCGATGCCAGCCAGCTTTACGCCGATCTGGCGGTCGTCAGTGCCCGGCCGAGCGCGGACGACGAAGCGCAGGTGCCGCATCGTCTCTATGGCGTGCTCGACGGTAACGACGCCGCGAGCGCGGCGCGCTGGGCGGCGATGGCCAAGGCCGCGATCGCCGCGGCGCGCGACGAGGGCCGGGTGCCGATCATCGTCGGCGGCACCGGGCTTTATATCGCAACGCTGCTCCACGGCATCGCGCCGGTGCCCGAAATCGATCCGGCGGTGCGCGCCGCGGTGCGCGATCTTGCCACCGCCGATGCCGCTGCGGCGCTGGCCGCCGAAGATCCGGCGCTGGCGGCGCGGCTGATGCCTGGCGACAGCCAGCGCATTGCGCGTGGGCTCGAGGTGGTGCGCGCGACCGGGCGCTCGTTGCTGCACTGGCAAGCGACGCGCGCCGGCGGCATTGCAGCCACCAATGACGTGCGCGCGGTCGTCGTCGATGTGCCGCGCGCCGTGCTCAATGCGCGGGCCGAAACCCGGCTGTGGCAGATGGTCGAAGCGGGCGCGCTCGCCGAAGTCGCGGCGCTGCTGGCGCGGGGGCTGCCCGACGATCGCCCGGTGTTGCGCGCGCTCGGGGTGCCGGACTTTGCGCGCGCGCTGGCCGGGACAGCGACGCTGGCCGAAGCGGTTGCGGCTGCGGCAACGGCGACGCGGCAGTATCAGAAACGCCAACTGACCTGGGCGCGCAACCAGGTGCCGGATTGGCCGCGGATCGACCCCGATGCGTCCGCCGCCGCCGAACAAGTGTCGGCGAGCTTTACACCTCACATAAGTTAACAAAGTTAAAGACATGATATCTATATATTAATTATTATGGCACGCTCTTTGCTAATATCCCTCCAAGGACCGGGCCGGGGGCATCGGCAGGTCCGGAAAACCGCCGGCAACGGCAATAACAAGGGTCGAGAAATGAACTTGAAATCCATCGTGGTGGCGGGCGCCATGCTCGCCGCGATCGGCAGCGCCGTACCTGCGGCTGCCGTCACCAACCTCATCAAGAACGGCAGTTTCGAAGCCGGCGGCATCGGCACCGGCGGTTTCGCGCTGTGGACCAAGACCAATGTGCCGACGAACGCACCCGCCATCGTCCTCGCCTATGGCAACACCAATGGCTACCCGACCGGCGCCTTTGGCGAATCGATCTTTGCCGACAATATTGTTTCGGCCAGCCCGGATGCCGTCGGTGGCCAGGCCGCCTATTTCCCCGGCGATCTGTCGAGCAATGAAAGCATCTCGCAGTTGACCTATCTTGGCGTCGGCAATTATCGCGTCGGCTTCAGCTATTTCCTGACGCAGAACGGTCTCAACAACGCCGGCAACGCCAGCTTCGACGCGACGATCATCGGCGTGAAGGTCGCATCGACGCAGATCAACGGGTCGTCGGTGGCGCGCATCTGGTTCTATGCCACTGGCGTCGGCCAGATCACCAAGGCCGGCTTCTACAACACCGCGTTCGTGTTCAACTCGAACGCGGCGCCGTCAAAGGACATCGTCATCGATCGCGTCTTTGCCGTCGCGACCACCGATGCCGCCGACGTCATCATCCCGCCGACCCCGACCATCGTGCCGGAACCGGAAACCTGGGCACTGTTGGTGCTCGGCTTCGGGCTCGTCGGCGTCATCTCGCGCCGCCGCAACGCCGTGGTCGCCGCCTGATCCTCCCGGCCCGATACCATTGCCCGGGCGTTCGTGACGCCCGAGCAATGGTGACGGCAGGGTTTACACATTGCCGATAGTTCACTGGGCAACCGCCTGACTCAAAACGACTTAAGACTCTGGCACAGTTATTGCTAGGGTGTTAACAGTCGAGGTCGCCCGACTTCGAAGGCTCCGGGGCGCTGGCTCCGGCATCGATTCAAAAAGGGACGTTCATGTATTTTCGCACCGCCGCTGCCATCGTCACGCTCGCCATCGGCCTTGCCGCCCCCGCTGCCGCCGCCACGATCACCACGCTGTTCAACACCGGTACTGATGCTTCCAACGTTTCGGTCACGGGTGTCGGCGTCGTCGACCAGCATTGGACGCTGGCCGGCGGCACTGCCTATGTCAGTGGCGCGAACGGCACCTTCCCGATCGGCCCCTGGCTCGCCGAGGACGCCGTGTCGCGCTGGATCACGCCGGAAGCCTTGGCCGGCAATACGCTCGATCCGACCAGCGATGGCACTTACACCTATTCGCTCAGCTTCTCGCTGGCCGGGCTGAA
The DNA here is from genome assembly GCA_031412175.1 of Alphaproteobacteria bacterium. GTDB lineage: Bacteria > Pseudomonadota > Alphaproteobacteria > Sphingomonadales > Sphingomonadaceae > Sandarakinorhabdus. The sequence goes on along the minus strand of JANOCM010000236.1, from coordinate 2,528 downwards.
TGCCGCGACCGCGTCGCTCGCCGGTCGCTTTTCGGCGGACAATGAAGTGCTGGGCATCACGCTCAACGGCACGTCGCTTGCCCTGCCCAGCGGTGGCGGCTTCACCAGCTGGACGGCGTTCGATTCGACCGGCGCCAGCTTCCTCGCCGGCCTCAACACGCTCAGCTTCCGGGTCAGCAATTTCGGCCAGGCCGACGGCAACCCGTCTGGCCTGCGCGTCGAAGTCGGCGGCACCGCCGATACCGGCACCGTTCCGGAGCCGCAGAACTGGGTGCTGCTCGTCGCCGGTTTCGGCCTTGTCGGCGTCGCGGCCCGCCGCCGCAAGGCTGTCGTCGCCGCCTGAACCGCGTCGACGCAACGTCCATGGAAACGGCGGCCCGCAAAGGCCGCCGTTTTTTTGTGCCCTTTTTGCGCTGATTGTGAACACCGGGTTTCACCCGCGTGCAGATTCCGTGACGTTTCCACAATATTATGCTGCGATGCGGCATCTTTATCGAAAATTTAACGATAACCGTGTGTTGTGGCCGGCATGATCTTGATGGGGCCAAAAACATGACCGTGCGTGCCGGTGCAATGCTGATTGTGGCGAACCTGTCGCTGCTGGTCGCGGCCGTACCCGCAGCCGCCGCGCTGCCCGACCAGGTCTATGTCTTTGGCGACAGTTTTGTCGATTCAGGCAACGCCAACCTCGGCACCGGCGGCCTCGCGGCAAACGCGGCGCAGGGCTATTTCCAGGGACGGTTCGGCGACGGCTATAACTTCGCCGACCTGATCTCGAAGCGCCTGACCGGTGACTATGCGACGCCGTTCCTTGCCGGCGGTACCAATTTCGCCGTCGGCGGCGCGCGCGCCGCGGGCGATGCCAGCGCGGCACCGTTTCCCGGGCTGATCCCGGGGCTCAACAGCCAGCTCGGTTTCTACGGCTCCGTTTTCGGCTCCTATGTCGATCCCGATGGCCTCTACATCATCAATTTCGGCAACAACGACGTCAGCGCCATTGAACGCGGCGACACCTATGGCCTCAGCGCGCAGGATTATGGCGCGCTGTTCACCAGCAATATCGTCAACACGGTGCTTGGGCTGAACGCCGGCGGTGCCACGCGCATCATCGTGCTCGGCGTGCCCAACCCGACCGAGGCCGAAGGGGTCGCACTACAGGCGCAACTCGACGCCGGGCTCGATGCCATCTCGCCGTTCCTGACCGCGCAGCTGACGCGCTTCGATTATTTCGGTTTTTTCAACCGGGTGCTGGCGACACCCGTGGCCTATGGGCTGACCGCCGATGTCGATTTCACCACGCCGTGCATCGCCGCCCGGCCGGTCATCAACGGCAGTATCGACTGCACCGGTTATTTCAGCTTCGACGGCATCCATGTGACGGCGCCGATCCAGCGCGCCATCGCGCGCGAGGTCCTGATCGAGGCCGGGTTGCCGACGATCCCCGAGCCGGCGACCTGGGCGCAACTGATCGGCGGCCTGTGTCTTGTCGGGCTTTCGCTGCGCCGACGCGGCTGGGCGACCGTGTCGGCCTAACAGCAATCGGGCTGAAGACGTTAGTGAAGCCAGCCGATTATTCTGCAAACAGCCCGGCATTTTGTTGTTTTATTGCGCCATTGCCGGTTGACAGCGCAACTTAACGCTTCTAACCGACGCCCTTCGCAGAGACCGAAGGGTAGAGTCGTGAGCGCGGAACTGACAGGCGCGGACATCGTCGTGCAGGCACTGGCCGATCTGGGCGTCGAAGTCGTCTTCGGCTATCCGGGTGGAGCGGTGCTGCCGATCTACGATGCGATCTTTGCCCAGAATCGTATCCGCCACATCCTCGTCCGTCACGAACAGGCGGCGGTGCACGCCGCCGAAGGCTATGCGCGCTCGACGGGCAAGGTCGGCGTCGTGCTGGTCACCTCGGGCCCGGGCGCGACCAATGCCGTCACCGGCATCACCGATGCGATGATGGATTCGATCCCGCTCGTCGTCCTGACCGGCCAGGTGCCGACGCATCTCATCGGCACCGATGCCTTTCAGGAATGCGACACGATCGGCATCACCCGGCATTGTTCGAAGCACAATTATTTAGTGAAGGACGTCAACCGGCTCGGGCCCGTCGTCCACGAGGCCTTTTATATCGCGCGTTCCGGCCGGCCCGGGCCTGTCGTCATCGACATCCCCAAGGACGTGCAGATTCAAAAGGCGCGCTATGAAAAGCCCGGCGCCACCATCGGCCACAAGACCTACAAGCCGCAGGTGAAGGGCGACCGCGCCAGCATCGAGGCGGCGGTGGAGATGATCGCCGCGGCCGAACGCCCGATCTTTTATACCGGCGGCGGCATCATCAATTCGGGCCCGGTGGCGACGCAGCTGCTGCGCGACCTTGCCAAGCTGACCGGCGCGCCGGTGACGAGCACGCTGATGGGCCTCGGCACCATGCCCAACGAGCATCCGCAGTTCCTCGGCATGCTCGGGATGCACGGGTCGTTCGAAGCCAATATGGCGATGAATCGCTGCGACCTGATGGTGTGCCTCGGCGC
>JANOCM010000235.1:0-3906 GCA_031412175.1 Alphaproteobacteria bacterium | reverse complement strand
GGCCGGGTGCGCTTCAAGCAGATCGGGCCGATTTCGCCGGAAACCTGGGAAGGCACGATCCGGCCGTTGATGCAGAAGCTGAGGGCGGAAGCGTGAGCTTACCCCCCCTGTCACCCCGGCGAAGGCCGGGGCCCATAAACCACGAATTCCGCCACCGATGCAGCACACGCCCAAATAGATGGAGGCCGGCCCGTGGGTGGCCGAATTCGTGATCTATGGGCCCCGGCCTACGCCGGGGTGACAGGAAACTCATGCTTCCGCCCTCAGCTTCTGCATCAGCGGCCTGATCGTCGCCTCCCAGGTCTCCGGCGAAATCGGCCCGATCTGCTTGAAACGCACCCGGCCCTGTTTGTCGACGATGAAGGTTTCGGGCACTCCGGTGACGCCGAGATCGATCGCGGTGCGGCCGTTTTCATCGGCGGCGATCGCCTTGTAAGGGTTGCCGAAACGCGCGATCCAATCGCGCGAATCCTGCGGCTTGTCCTTCCAGGCGATGCCATAGACCGGATAGCCTTCGCCCTGGATGCGGGTCAGCACCGGATGTTCCTGCGGACAGGCAGCGCACCAGCTGGCAAAGATGTTGAGCAGCGCCGGTTCGCCCCTGAGCGCGGCGCTGGCAAAACCACCATCCGCCTCGATCCCCGGCAGCGCGAATTGCGGCAGCGGCCGGTCGATCAGCTGCGACGGCAGCGCCTTTGGGTCCTGGGTCAGGCCGAATCCGAAAAAGCCGACAAGCGCCAGAAAGGCGATGACGGGCACGATGAACAGCAGGCGTTGCATGGCGCTACTCAGCAGGAACCAGCCCGGGGCGCAACCGCGGCATCGCTGGCGCCCGCGTCGGCGCGCCGATACGGAAACGCCGGTCGGCGAGGCTGGCGCAACCGCCCATCGCCATCATCAGCGCGCCAAACCAGATCCAGCCGACCAGCGGGTGGTGGTAGATACGCACGACAATGCCCGGCCCCCTGGCGTCGGTCTGCTGGTCGCCGATGGCGATATAGCTGTTGCCGAGGAAGCCGGTGCCGATGCCGGCCTCGGTCGTCTGGTTGCGGGTGTTGGGGAAAAAGCGCTTTTCGCTCGACAGGTCGCGGATGCTGCCGCCCTGGCGGACGCTGAAATCAGCGACGATGGCCTGGTAGTTGGGGCCGTTGACCTCCCCCACCTTGCGCAAGGTCACGTCCATGCCGCCGACGCTGGCGACATCGCCGATGCGCATGACGAGGATCTTCGAGGTGGCGAAATGGCTCATCGCGGTGACGCCGCAGGTGGTGACGCCCAGCCCGGCGTGCGCCAGCGCCATGCCGATGACCGCCGCCGGCGTGGTGCGGACGAGGCGGGTCGAGAAGCCTGACGGTCCGATCCAGCGCCGGGCGAGCACCATCAGCCCGCCGAGGATCAGCCAGAAACCGAGCGCAAAACCGAACGCCGCGGCGATATTGGCAAAGCCCAGTGCCAGCCCCAGTACCGCGAACACCGCCACCGCAAGCAGCAGCGGCCATTTAAGCTTGGCACCGAGCGTCGCCAACCCGTCGCGTTTCCACGCCAGCAGCGGGCCAACCGTGACGAGCAGCAGCAGCGGCACCGACAGCGGCACGAAGACAAGGTTGTAATAGGGCGCGCCGACCGAGATTTTCTTGCCGACCGCCTCCATCATCAGCGGGTAGAAGGTGCCGAAGAACACCACCGACGTTACCGCCATCAGGAACAGGTTGTTGAGCGTCAGCCCGGCCTCACGGCTGATGCCCGAGAACAGCGCGCCGGATTTCAACTGCGGTGCGCGCCAGGCGAATAGCGCCAGCGCGGTGCCGGTGGAGCCGACGATCATCGCGAGGATGAACACCCCGCGCGATGGATCGACGGCAAAGGCATGGACCGAGGTAAGAATGCCCGAGCGGACGACAAAGGTGCCAATGAGGCTGAGCGAGAACGCCAATATGGCGAGCAGGATCGTCCAGCCGGCGAGCGCCTGGCGCTTTTCGGTGACGATCGCCGAATGCAGCAGCGCGGTGCCGAGCAGCCACGGCATCAGCGAGGCATTTTCGACCGGATCCCAGAACCACCAGCCGCCCCAGCCGAGTTCATAATAGGCCCAGAAGCTGCCGAGCGCGATGCCGCAGGTCAGCGGAATCCAGGCGGCGAGCACCCAGGGCCGCATCCAGCGCGCCCAGGCGGCATCGGCGCGGCCTTCGAGCAGCGCCGCCACGGCGAAGCTGAAGGTCACCGAAAAGCCGACATAGCCGAGATAGAGCAGCGGCGGATGAAAGATCAGCCCGGGGTCCTGCAGCAGCGGATTGAGCTCCGACCCGTCGAGGGGCGCCGGGTCGAGCCGGGCAAAGGGATCGGAAGTGAACAGCGAAAAGGCGAGGAACGCCACGCTGATCATCGCCTGCACAGCCAGCACCCGCGCCTGCAGCGTCGGCCGCAGATTGTCGCCGAACGCCGCGATGCCGGCACCATAGATGGCGAGGATCAGCACCCAGAGCAGCATCGAGCCTTCGTGGTTGCCCCAGGTCGCCGCCAGCCGGTACGCCAGCGGCTGGGTGAGCGAACTGTGCTGCGCAACCAGCGCCACCGAAAAATCGGCCTGGCCGAAGCAGATCATCAGCAGGGCGAAAGCGGCGATGATCAGCACCGCCTGCAATTGCGCCGCGGTCCGCCCGAACGCCATCAGCGCCGCATCGCCGCGCAGCGCGCCGAGCATCGGCAGCACCGCCTGCGCCGTAGCTGTCAACAAGGCGAGGATGAGAGCGAAGTGCCCGATTTCGGCAAACATGGAAAAGCGCGACCTCCAGCGCCGGCCGGCAGGGCCTGCCGCGGCGACAAACGCACTCTAGCCGAACGCCGGCGAAATGTTAGAGTGGATTACAGTCGCAGGGGCTGCCGGGGGGCGAGCGCAAGGTGAGCGAGCACTTTCGGATTGCCATCGTCGGTTCGGGCCCCGCCGGCCTGAGCGCCGCCGGCCATGCCGCAAGGCTCGGCATCAGCCACGTCCTCATCGAAAAGACCGACCACCTGTCGGATACCATCTACAAATACCAAAAGGGCAAGCATGTGATGGCGACGCCATCGCAGCTGGTGCTGCGCGCCGACCTCGATTTCGAAGCCGGCAAGCGCGAGACGGTGCTCGGCACCTGGGACAGCATGACGAGGGCCGCGGGCGTCAACGTCCGCTACAATGCCGAAGTGAAGTCGATCACCGGCACCGGCGACCCGATCCCCGGCAGCATCCAGGCGATCGTTTCCCGCAAGCGCGACGGCAGCAGCGAGACGAAGGAATTGCAGCGCAGCGCCCCGCCCTATCGGCTGCAATTCGCCGATGGCAGCGCTATTATCGCCGACACGGTGATCCTTGCCATCGGCACCCAGGGCAATCCCAATCTGATGGCCTGCCCCGGTGGCGACCTGCCGCATGTCCAGTACCAGCTCGACGACCCGGCGGCGTATAATGACGAGCATATCTTCGTCATCGGCGGCGGCGATGCCGGCATCGAGAACGCCCTGGGGCTGGCCGCCGATGCAGCGCAGGGCAATGTCGTCACGCTGGTCAACCGATCGGCCGAATTCTCGACTGCCAAGGACGCCAATGTGAAGGCGCTGATGGCAGCGCGCGACGCCGGCCGCATCAGCATCATGACCGGCACGACGACTCGCGCCATCGAGCCGGGCTGGATCACCCTCGACACGGCGGAAGGCGAAGTGCGAGCGCCGTGCCACCGGGTCATCGCGCGCATGGGGTCGGCGCCGCCGCGCGGCTTTGTGGAGGCTTGCGGGGTGGAATTCGCTTCGAACGACCGGCTGGCGTTTCCGAAACTGTCGGCGGTGTTCGAATCGACCGCGCCGGGCATTTTTGTCGTCGGCGCACTCGCCGGCTATCCGCTGATCAAGCATTGCATGAACCAGGGCTAT
>JANOCM010000234.1:0-4026 GCA_031412175.1 Alphaproteobacteria bacterium | reverse complement strand
CGATCGGCCGACAGCGCGCCGAGCAGGTCTGCCGTCGCCGGCACCGCCGCCAGCGCCGCGTCGCGGCCGCTGAACGCCACGTTGGCGGCCAATTGCCCGAGCAGGCTTTCGGTGCCGACCCAGATGTTGCCGCCGCTGATGTCGAGGCGACCACCGAGCGCTGCACCATTGGCAAGGCCGATGCGGCCGCCGCGATCGGTAACGACCTCGACGCGGCTGCCCGCCAGCCGCAGCGTGTCGCCGGCGCCGGCATTGGCCATGCTGGCAGCACCGATGACGCGGATGGTGCCGGGTGTTTGCAGCGCGATGGTCCTGCCATTTTCGCCACCGCCCGATCCGGCCAGCGTCAGCGTATCGACGGTAAAGACGCGGCTGCCGCTGGCGGCGGTCACCGTGATCCCGCGCGCCGTCAGCCGGCCGAATTCGGCGTTCGAAAGCGACCAGCCGCCATCGGTGCCCGTGCCGCCGAGCGCGATGCCGGTGGCGGCGCTGTCGATGGTCAGCGCGATCGTCGCCGTCTGGGCGTTGCCGATGCTGCCGTTCAGCGCGATGTCCGCCGACCGCAAGGTGACCGCCGGGGCGACGACCGCGCCACCCAGCGTCGCCAGACCGCCGCTGTCGATGCCGATCGCGGTGCGCGCGGTGATGGCGCCGGCGGTAAAGGCGCCGCTGCCGGCGCTGGTCATCGTGCCGGTATCGACGGCGCCCGACAGGCCGACCGCGCCCGAAATCCGCACCGGCGCCAGCCGGAACAGCGGCGCAAAGTCAAATCCCGAAGGCGGCCCCAGCGCATCGAGTTCGGACAGCGCCGACGCCATGCTCGCGTTGGCGATATACAGCGTGCCGCCGTTGCCGGTGGTGACGCCCGCGCCCGAAAAGCCGGTGGCGGCAAGTGCTGCGACCGAGCCGTTGGTCGCCACCGTGCCAATGGTGATGCCGGCGCCCTGCGATACGAGCCCGATGTTGCCGCGCGCGGTGACCGTGCCGGTGGTGACCGCTCCTGGCGCCGAGACCGACACCTGGTAGCCGGCAACATCGCCGTCCGAAGGCCGCACGATGCCGGCATCGAGAGCGCCGGTGGTTACGGTGCCGGTTGCGCCGGTCGCCGCAATTGCAATCGAATCGCCGGCGCTGATGGCACCGACGGTCAGATTGCCGGCGGTGGCGAGGTCGATGTCGCCTTCGGCGCGCAGGTCGCCCAGCGCCAGGTCGGCGACCGTCTCCAGCGCGAGATTGCCGCCGGTGGTGACATCGGCGAGCGACAGCGCATTGGCCGACAGGCTGATACCGGTCGCGGCGTTGATCGCCCCCGACACGCTGATCAGCCCGGTTGCGGCCGCAGCCAGGCGGCCGGTATCGACGGTGCCGGCTATGCTGACGTCGCCGGGCAACGCCAGCGGCGTGCGCGTCAGGAAGGCGCTGTAGTCGAGATTGCCATTGACATCGAAGACGATCAGCGGCGCATCGACATCCGAGCCGATATAGACGAGCCCCGAGGGCGACGTGCGGATTGCGCCGGTCGTCACGCCCTCGCCATCGAGCAGTACCACCGACGACCCGGCGGTGATCGCCCCGGTGCCGAGCGTGCCGCCATAAGCGATGACGCCGACCGTGCCCGGCGTAACGATGCTGCCCAGCGCGGTGTTGCCGGCCGATGTGACATAGACCGCCCCGCCCGCGGCGATGGCGCCGCTGGTGATCGTCGGGGTGCCGCCGTTGCTGTTCGCCGTCAGGAACAACCGGCCGCCGGTGTCGATCGTACCGGTGGTCAGGTCGCCATTGGCCGTCAGCGTCACGTCGCCACCCGCCTGCAGGTCGCCGAGCACCAGGTCGGTGCCGGTGACGAGCGACAGGAAGCCGCCCGAGACAATGTCGGAAAGTTGGAGATTGCCGCCATCGAGCGAAAGGCCGGTGCCGGTGGTGACGGTGCCGCCGATGCTGATCAGGCCGGTCGCCGCAGCACGCAGCGTGCCAGTGGTGACCGGGCCCGAGACGCTGATGTCGCCCGCCACCGCCGCCGGCGTTGCCGTCAGCAGCGCCGCATAGTCGGGGCCATCGGCGCCGGTGCCGATCAGATCGGCCTGCGCTGCCGAAGCGATATAGACATTGCCATCGGCGGCGGTGGTGATGCCGCCTGCCGCTATACCGCTGCTGCCGAGCAGCGCCACGGTCGTCCCGGCGGCGATATCGCCCGCGCTGACGCCGCCGCCGCGCGCAATGGCGCCGACGCTGCCCAGCGCCGCAATCGCGCCGGTTGTGGCGCTGCCCGCCGCATCGACAAGCACGAAACCGCGGGCGCCAGCGAGCGGCCGCACCGTGCCGGCGTCGATGGCGCCGGCGGTGACATCGCCGCCGCTCGACGTGATCGCCACCGCATCCCCGGCGCTGACCGTGCCGAGCGCGATGTCGCCGATCGCGCCGACCGCGACGCCTTGTTCGGCGCGCAGATTGCCGCCGTTGATTTCAGTGAAGGCATCAAGGCGCAAATCGCCCGTGGCTGCCATGGCTCCGACGCTGATCGCGCCGGCCTGCGCCAGGATGTCGGTGCCGAGCCCCGAAGTCGTCGCACCGAGCGCGATGTCGCCTTCGACGGCATTGACCGTCAGCGTGCCGCCGGCATTGAGCGCGCCGGGGTTGGTGATGCCGCCGGCGATTGCCACGATCGACAGGTCGCCGCCGGTGGTGACCGCACCGGGATTGGCCAGCGCCATGCCGAAAGCGCCCGGCACCACCGCGCTATCGGTGCCAAGGTCGAGCGCACCACCGACAGCGACGCTGCCATTGTCGAAGCCGAGCGTCGCGTCGCCGTGGACATTGATGGTGGCATCGCCGGTTACAGAAATCTGGCCATCGGCACCGAACAGCCCCGAGGCGAGAAAACCGAACGGCGATGCGACGGTCGGTGCCTGCGTGCCCTGCGCCTGCAGATCGACACTCGCTGCCGTCGCCGTGCTACCAAAGGCCGTGAACGCGACACGGCCGGCGCTGGACGTGCCCGCCACCGAACCTGTCCCGCCCGTTGCATTGGCGATCGCCTGTAGCGCACCGATGGTGAGCGTGCTGGTTTCACCCGGGACCGAGTGCGGCGCAACACCCGCACCGGCATTGCCGCCCGTGCCATTGCCGCCGGTGCCGGCGAGACCACCGGCGCCGCCCACGCCAGCATTGCCGCCATTGCCGTTGGCCGCCATGAAAACGCCGCCGACGGTCATCACGCCGCCGCTGTTGCCCGATGTTGCGCGCCCGCCGCTGCCATTGCCGCCGGCGCCGCCATCGGCACCGTATCCGCCCGTGCCGCCCGCGCCGCCGATCCCATCGGCCACGCCGTTGACCGAGGCCCAGGCGAAACTGCCGACCAGCGGGCTTGCCCCCGGATCGGTGCCGATGCCGACCTGGCCGCCGGTGCCATCGCCACCGGCGCCGCCGGCAGCGCCTGCCCCGCCGGCGCCACCGCTGCCGCCGATACCGCGGCCGTTCTGGATCACCACACCCGCAAGGATCGTACCCGCACTGGTCTCCGAGCCGCTGGTGGCGCGTCCGGCGACCGCATTGCCGCCGCGGCCGCCTGCAATCCCGGCGCTGCCCGACCCGCCGGCACCGCCCTGGGCGCTACTGTCCTGCGTCACGGCGGCCAAGGTCAGAACACTCGTGCCGCCCCCCGTCCCGATGCCGGCAAGGGCCACACCCCCGCTGGCATCGCCGCCACTGCCGCCCAGCCCGGCCCGCGCCGCAGCGCCGAGCGCCTGTGCACGCAACGTCGTCGCACCGGCTACGGTAACCGTGCCGCCATCGGCGTGCACGCTCGCCGCGCCGCCCGCGCCGGCGCCGCCGCTGTCACCCAACCCGCCATTGCCCGCCGCATCGATCAGCAGCGCGCCGCCAAAACCAACCGTGCCGTTGCGCCCCAGCACGCTGGCGTCACCGCCCTGCCCGCTGCCGCCCGTCCCGATCGCCGACGTGCCACCGGTCGCATCGGCAAGCGCCTCGACATCAAAACCGAACTGCGCGCCGCCGCCATCGGCGCCC
>JANOCM010000233.1:0-1578 GCA_031412175.1 Alphaproteobacteria bacterium | reverse complement strand
GCGGCGGTGCCGTCACGCCCGACCGGTGCGCTGCCGACGACAGTGCGGCCAGCGGCTTCGAATTCGCGCACCGATGCGGTGTAGAAGGGGTGGATGGCGGCGACCGCGGCGCAATCGAGCGCCGAATAAAGCTCGCGCCACTCGCGGGTTGGCACCACCGGCCCGGCGGCAAGACCCATCGGCTCGAGCATCATCGAGATGCCGACCGGATCTGCGGGGAACATTTCGCCCAAAAGCGTGATCGTCGGCTTGTCGGGGCGCTCGGCAGGGGCGGCGACCGGCCCGGCCATGGCTTCCTTGCGCGCATAGGCGAGCATGGCGCCGGCGAGAACATCCTTGGCCTCGGCATGGGTCGGCACACCAAAGCCCGGCACGTCGATGCCGATGATGCGGACGCCGTTGATGACATCGGGCAGCAGCTGCAGCGGCACGCCCGACGCCGTCGGCACGCAGAGATTGGTGATCACGATGGTATCGTACAGCGCGGGGTCGGCCATCTCGTGGACGGCATCGCGGATATCCTCGAACAATTTGCCGGTGACGAGCGATTCCGAATTGAACGGCACATAGCCGACGGTGCGGCGCGCGCCGTAGAAGTGACTGGTGAAGGTCAGCCCATAGACGCAGCAGGCCGAGCCCGACAGGATCGTCGCCGTGCGGCGCATCCTGAGGCCGACGCGCAGCGAGCCGAACGCCGGGCACATCGATTGCGGCTGGTCGTGCGGGCCCTTCGGGTAATCGGCAGCATAGCGATCGAGCAGTTCGGACTTGCCGGCCTTGGCCGCCGCGTCGCGCATCGTGTCAGCGCCGGCATGGCAACCCACACCTTCGGGTGAAGGCGGTGCCGGAATTTCAAGATCCAGCGGATCAGACATGGTCGTAGACGACCTCCAGAGTCGGCTTGGTTTCGAAGACGCCGCCGCGCATGTCGGCCTGGCTGGCGGGCTTCAGCGTGAAATTGCCGCCGGTATCCTCGGGCTTGAACAGGCCGAGCAGGCCGTCCTGGTCGAGCGGCGTCGGCCGCACCGGTGGCGCGCTCGCGACGTTCTCGGCGAGCTGTTCGAACAGCGGGCCCCATTGGCTCTCGCTGGTACCGATGATCTGGTAGTTGGCGGATTTCTTGCGAATATCCTCGTGCGCCGGGATCGAGATGAGTTCCGGAATGCCGACCGCCTTGGCAAAGGCCTGCGCCTCGCCCGAGCCATCGTCCTTGTTGATCAGGATGCCGGCGACGCCGACATTGCCGCCCATCTTGCGGAAATATTCGACCGCCTTGCAGACATTGTTGGCGACATAGAGCGATTGCAGGTCGTTCGACGCAACGACGATGACTTTCTGGCACATGTCACGCGCGATCGGCAGTCCGAAGCCGCCGCAGACGACGTCGCCGAGGAAATCGAGGAGGACGTAATCGAAGCCCCAGTCGTGGAAGCCGAGTTTTTCGAGCGTTTCGAAGCCGTGGATGATGCCGCGCCCGCCGCAACCGCGGCCGACTTCCGGCCCGCCCAATTCCATCGCGAACACGCCGTCACGCTGGAAGCAGACATCCTCGATGCTGATTTCCTCGCCGGCGAGCTT
>JANOCM010000232.1:0-3699 GCA_031412175.1 Alphaproteobacteria bacterium | reverse complement strand
GTCGAGGAAGTCGCCGATCTGTGGGCGCTCGACCGGGCGAGGCTGTTTCCCGGGCGCTATCATGTTCTCGGCGGGCGGCTGTCGGCGCTCGATGCGTGCGGCCCGAGGATCTGGCGATCGCGTCGCTGCTGGTGCGGGTCGCCGATGGCGCGATTGCCGAGGTCGTGCTGGCGATGAACGCGACGCTCGAGGGCCAGACGACGATGCATTATGTGGCGGAACGGCTGGCATCGTCGGGGGTGCGGGTGATGCAGCTGGCGCATGGCCTGCCGGTGGGGGGCGAGCTCGATTATCTTGACGAGGGCACGCTGGCGCTGGCGCTCAGGGCACGGCGGCAGGTGGAATAGGCTTTCTTGACCCTTCGGCCCGGCATCCCTACATCGCCGCCATGGCCATTCTCGACATCATCGAAGCTCCCGACGCGCGACTGCGGGTTATTTCCACGCCGGTCGCGCACGTCACCGATGCGCACCGCGCGCTGATCGCCGACATGTTCGAGACGATGTACGACGCGCCGGGCATCGGCCTCGCCGCGATCCAGGTCGGCGTGCCCGAACGTATCCTCGTCATCGACCTGCAGCGCCCCGAAGACCCTGATGCACCCGAGCCCGAGAGCGAGGAAGACGCCAAGACGATCAAATGGGTGCGCGACCCCAAGGTGTTCATCAACCCGGAGATCACCTGGGAATCGGACGAACTGACTGTCTATAACGAGGGCTGCCTTTCGGTCCCCGAAATGTATGCCGATGTCGACCGCCCGGCGCGCATCCGCGCCACCTGGCTCGACGAGACCGGTGCGCCGCACGACGAGGAGATCGATGGCCTGCTGGCAACCTGCTTGCAGCACGAGATGGACCATTTGAACGGTGTGCTGTTCATCGACCATCTGTCGAAGCTGAAGCGCGACATGCTGTTGAAGAAGCTGGAAAAGGCGCGGCGGTCAAAGGCAGCCTGACCTGCTCCCCTCCCTGCAAGGGAGGGGCTGGGGGAGGGTGACTCGGACCGGCTGGGGCGGCTCGGGTGATACGCACTCACCCCCGACCCCTCCCGTTGACGCCAAGGCGTCGCCTGCGGCTCAGGGAGGGGAGATTTTTGCCTTTGCCCAGCGCGCGTCGAGCCGCGCCTGCAGCTTGGCACCGCCGCGCGCCACCAGCGTCATGCCCTCCATTGCCGGCACGTCGCTGCCGATCAGCCGCGATCGCCAGCGATAGCCGATGTCGTAGATGGCGCTGTCCTCGCGCGCCACGCCGTCGTCGAGATACTGGGTGACGATCGCGACCGGCAGGCGGCCGGCCTTGCCATCCTGGTGCGGCAGCTTGTTGAGCACACTCGCGAACCAGCCGGCCTCGATGCGCGGGCTGCCGACGGTATCGACCTTCGCGACATCGAGCGCGGTCGGGAAGATGATGGTCTGGGTCTGGATGACGCGGTCGGGGTTGGGGCTGGCGATGGTCAGCAGGCGGCCTTCATCGCCGGCGCTGCTGGTCAGCATCAGCGGCTTGACCACCGCCTTTGCCGCCGGCGCCGGTGCGCGTTCGGCGACGCGCTGCTGGTGCGAATCCCACAGGCTGGCGGCCGAAACCAGCAATGCCAGCACGCCGACGATCTCGCCGATGGTCAGCCAGCGGCGCCGGCGTTGGGCGGGGGTTTCGTCGGCCATGGTCAGGCGCGCGGGCTCGCGATCGCGGCGAGCACCAGCGCCGCGGCGTCTTCGGGCGGTTTCACCGTCGCCGGGTCCTCGCCCGGAAACGCGCGGGCCCGCATCGCGGTGCGCGTCGCGCCGGGATCGATGATGTGGGTGCGGATGGCGGTGATCGCGCCGACCTCGGCGCCATAGGTGGCGATGAGATTGTCGAGTGCTGCCTTGGTCGCGGCATAGGCGCCCCAGTAGGCGCGCGGTTTCGCCGACACCGACGATGTAATGCTGACCACATCGGCCGCCGCGCTCTGTCGCAGCCAGGGATCGAAGGCGCGGATCAGCCGCCAGTTGGCGGTGAGGTTGAGGGCGACGACCTTGTCCCATTCCTTGGGATCGAGATGCGGCACGGGCGCCAGCGTGCCGAGTTGCGCCGCATTGAGCACCAGCACGTCGAGCCGGCCCCAGCGCGCGCCCACGGCAGCCGCAAGGCGATCGATGGCGTCGCTGTCGGCGAGGTCGAACGGCGCGATGGTGGCGGTGCCGCCTTGCCCATGAATGCGGCCTTCGGTTTCGGCAAGGCGGTTCTCGTCGCGCGCCGTCAGGATGACATGGTGGCCGGCGGCGGCGAGCGCGATGGCCGTGGCAGCACCGATGCCGCGGCTGGCACCGGTGACGAGGGCGAGGGGTTCGGTGGTGTCGGTCATGGTTTTCTTTGCTCCCCTCCCGCAAGCGGGAGGGGAGCCTAGATCACCCGTTCCGCCAGCAAGCTCAGCTGGTCGGGGACTTCGGTCTCCTCCTGGTCGGTCAGCCGGGTCGGGTAATCGCCGGTGAAGCACGCATCGCAATGCTGGGGGGCGTCATTGTCACGGCTGTGCTCGCCAAGCGCGCGATACAGGCCGTCGATGGTCAGGAACGCCAGGCTGTCGACCTTGATGTAATCGGCCATGCGCGCGACATCCATCTGCGCCGCCAGCAGCTTCGATCGTTCGGGCGTGTCGACGCCGTAATAGCAGCTGTGGCGCGTCGGCGGGCTGGCGATGCGCATGTGCACCTCCTCGGCGCCGGCATCACGGAGCATCTGAACAATCTTCAGGCTGGTGGTGCCGCGCACGATCGAATCGTCGATCAGGACGATCTTTTTGCCCTGGATCATGGCGCGATTGGCGTTGTGCTTGAGCTTGACGCCAAGGTTGCGGATCTGGTCGCCGGGCTGGATGAAGGTGCGGCCGACATAATGGCTGCGGATGATGCCGAGTTCGAACGGAATGCCGCTTTCCTGGGCATAGCCGATCGCCGCCGGGGTGCCGCTGTCGGGCACGGGCACGACCATGTCGGCCTCGACCGGGCTTTCGCGCGCCAGCTCGGCACCGATCGCCTTGCGGACCTGATAGACGCTCGAGCCGTCGACGACCGAATCGGGGCGGCTGAAATAGACGTGCTCGAAGATGCAGGGGCGCGGGCGCTGTTCGGCGAAGGGTCGCAGCGAGCGCAGGCCACGCGGGGAAATGATGATCAGCTCGCCAGGCTCGACGGCGCGCAGGAAGGTGGCGCCTACGACATCGAGCGCGACGGTTTCGCTAGCGAGGATATAGGTGTCACCCAGCCGCCCGAGCACCAGCGGCCGCACGCCGAGCGGATCGCGGCAGGCGAGCATGCCTTCCGACGTCAGGCAGATCAGGCTGTAGGCGCCTTCGACGCGTTTCAGCGCGTCGATGAAGCGGTCGAGCAGGGTGCGATAGGCCGAGGTGGCGACGAGGTGGATGATGACCTCGGTATCGCTCGTCGACTGGAAGATCGAGCCGCGGCGGACGAGATCGCGACGCAGCGTCATGGCGTTGGAGATATTGCCGTTGTGGCAGACGGCAAACCCGCCCGACGACAGCTCGGCAAACAGCGGCTGGACGTTGCGCAGCGCGGTCTCGCCGGTCGTCGAATAGCGGTTGTGGCCGATGGCGATCTCGCCCTTCAGCTTGCGGATGACCTCGTCGCTGTCGAAATTGCCGGCGACATGCCCCATGGCGCGATGGGTGTGGAAATCCTTGCCGTCGAAGGTGGTGATG
>JANOCM010000231.1:0-6008 GCA_031412175.1 Alphaproteobacteria bacterium | reverse complement strand
TCGCGATAGGGCGAGGCAATGGCGTGGACGAACAGCGCCTCGCCTTTCGCATAAAGCGCACCGGTTGCGGCGAGCGCCGGGTGCAGCGCAAACATTGGGCCGAGCGATAGCGGCGCGCCGGCAATCGATGGTGGCCCGAAGTTGCCGCGCAGCGCCGCATAGGCCGGGTCGCCGACCGGCATTACCGCCGCCAGCCCGTCCATCGCGCCGCGCAGGATGATGAAGACGAGGCGGCGATCGGTTGGTGCCGCGGCCAGCGCCAGTTGCGGGCTGAGCAAAACGCCGGTCGCGAGGCCGGCACGACCGAGGAACAGGCGGCGATCAATCATCTCAGCGCCTCAGGAATTCGGGGGATGACAGCAGCAGCGCCAGCCCCTGTTGCGGCCGGTCGGCGCGCGCGATCGCCTGCGCCGTCGCTGCGGTCAGCACGCCGGGCAGCAGCTTGGGCGCCAGCAGCCGCGCATCGATGCGGTCGCCGGCCTGCGCTGCGATCCGCCCGGCGGTTTCGACGCGGCGCAGCAGCGCATCGGGGGCGGCCCAGCTGGCGGCGATGTCGTCCCACCCCGCCGGCGACCCCGGCCGCCAGATCGGCTGGCCAAGCTGGCCGAGCGCGCCGACGACGCGCAGATCGGGGGCGTTGCTTGCGCCGACCGCGCGCAGGGCCGAAATCGTCCAGTCCCACGGCGTCTTGAATTTCGGCGTCGCCACCGCCCAGCTTTCGGGCGCCGCGACGAGAACGCGGTACATCGCCATCAGGTCGCCGCCGCTGGCGACATGCGCGGCCGCCAGCCGGTCGACGAGTGCCGGCGGCGGCACATCGGCGACGAAATGCCGGGCGAGCTTCGTCGCCAAATGCCGTGCCGTCGCCGGATGCACGGCAAGGTCGGCGAGCATGGCGCGCGCCTGGGCCTCGCCCGGCTGGTCATAGCGCTTGCCGAGCAGCGTGCGCGGTCCGGGTTCGTGCCAGGCGGGCTGGAAGACAAAGGCGCCATCGGGGGCCTCGATACCGATCGGGCGGCGCACGAAGCCGCCGATGCTCCACCCCGACAGCGCCTGCGCCAGCTGCTGGACATCGGCTTGCGAATAGCCGCTGCCGACGCCCAATGTGTGGAGTTCGAGGATTTCGCGCCCGAGATTTTCGTTGAGGCCGGGCTGGCGGTGGGCATTGGGCCGCCGCCGTGCCGCTGTCGCCAGCGCCGAGTTGGGCCCGATCGATTGCGCCTGGTCGAGATAGAGCAGCATCGCCGGGTGGCGCTCGACCGCCAACAGCAGGTCGATGAAGCGGCCGGCGATGTGCGGGCGGATGGCTTCGAACTCGAGCGTGCCGGCGAGCCCGATGGTCTGCAGCTTGTCGGCCGATACGGCGAAATGATTGGCCCAGAAATGCACCAGCCGTTCGGGAAACGGCGCCGGGGTGGCCAGTGCCGACGCGATGCGCGCGCGCGCCTGGCCGCCGTAATTGTCCTGATACTGGCGGCGCAGGTCGCGGCGGATATCGGCTTCGGCGGTCTTGGCCGGCGTCGCCATTGCCGGCGGCTCGGCCATGCCGTCACCAAGGCCATTGGCGCGCAGGAACGGCCGGATCTGCGCCAGATATTCGCGGAACTGGCGCGCCATCACCGCGCTGCCGGGCACGGCGGCAATCGCTTGCGGGCGCGGATCGAAGCGATCGAACTGGCGGATCAGATCGGCGCGCGGATCGGCGACGGCGGTATCATCGGCGCGCGCACCCAGCCCGAAGCGGTTGCGGGCAATGGCGAGCGCGGTGGGTGTGGCGATGACCATGCCCGTTTACGCGCCCGCCAGCGCAATCCCCCGGCCGGATGCGGCCGGGGGAAATCGCGTCAGTCGTTGGCCGTCAGTTGTTAACCTGGCGCTTGAAGAACGGCGGGATGTCGACTTCCGGGGCACCCGGCGCCGGTTCCGGGGCCAATGTCGCCGTCGGTGCCGGCTTGGGCTTCGGCCCGCGCGACAGATTCATCATCTTTTCGAACAGCGTCGGGGTGCGTTCTTCCTCGGCGGGTTCGGGCGCCGGCGGCGGTTCGACGACGGCAACCGGCACGATCGGCAGGGTGGTCGGGGTGAAGGTAAAGGTGCTTTCCAGCGGCGACGGGCTGTCGACACGCTCGGCCTCGGTGGCCAGATCGATTTCATCGTCGAGCATGGCTTCGGGCAGATCGTCGGCAAGCGTGTCGACCTGCTCGAGGACACGCGGCGGCTCGGCCATCGGCGTCGCGATCACCGGCTCGGGCGCCGGAATCGGCGCCGGCGGCGCGGTAAAGATGCTCGGCTGGCCGCCGAAACCGGTGGTGGCGCGCGGCCGCTGCGGCACGATCGCCGGGCGCGACGCGGCATCGATGCCGGTGGCGACGACGGAGACGCGCATGACGCCATCGAGATCCTTGTTGAACGCCGACCCGACGATGATGTTGGCATCGGGGTCGACCATGTCGCGGATATGGGTCGCGGCTTCATCGACTTCCATCAGCCGCAGGTCGTCGCCGCCGGTGATGTTGATGATGACGCCCTTGGCACCGCGCATCGACACTTCGTCGAGCAGCGGGTTGGCGATGGCCTTTTCGGCGGCTTCGATGGCGCGGCGTTCACCCGTCGCTTCGCCGGTGCCCATCATCGCCTTGCCCATTTCGGACATGACGGTGCGGATATCGGCGAAATCGAGGTTGATAAGGCCCGGCATGATCATCAGGTCGGTGATGCCGCGCACGCCCTGGTGGAGGACCTGGTCGGCCATCGCAAACGCCTCCTTGAAGGTCGTGTTGGCGTTGGCGATCAGGAACAGATTCTGGTTCGGAATGATGATGAGGGTGTCGACGACCTTTTGCAGCTCGGCGATGCCATCCTCGGCAGCGCGCATGCGCTTCGAGCCTTCGAAGGTGAAGGGCTTGGTCACCACGCCGACGGTCAGGATGCCCTTTTCGCGGGCGGCGCGGGCGACGACGGGGGCCGCACCGGTGCCGGTGCCGCCGCCCATGCCGGCGGCGATGAAGCACATGTGCGCGCCTTCGAGGCTCGATTCGAGCTGGTCGAGCGTTTCCTCGGCGGCGGCACGGCCGATTTCGGGGCGGGCGCCGGCGCCCAGCCCTTGCGTGATCTTCATGCCGAGCTGGATGCGGGTCGGCGCCTTGCTGCTGGCCAGCGACTGCGCGTCGGTATTGGCGACAATGAATTCAACGCCCTGCAGGTCGGCGTTGATCATGTTTGTCACGGCATTGCAGCCGGCGCCGCCGACGCCGATCACCGTGATCCGCGGCTTGAGCTCGGTCAATTCAGGCCGTTCGAATTCCAGCATCTCGTGTCTCCCCTTCGCCAAGGCATACTATATAAGGTATCGCGCACTTCCAAGCGGCATCACAGGCTGCCGCGCAATTTTTCGATCATGCTGACCAGACGGCCGCCACCGCCACTGGGTTTAGGCGGCGCCGCCATGTGCCAGATATCGGGCACTTCTGCCGCCGCAAACAGCACCAGCCCGGCGAGGGTCGCGAACGCCGGGCCGCTTTGCGCCGGCGGCAGGCCGGTCAATCCGCGCGGCCGGCCGATGCGGACATTGCGGCCGAGCGAGCCTTGCGCGAAATCGGCGATCGAGCGCAGTTCGGCGCCGCCGCCGGTCAGCACCAGTTGCCGCGCCTGCGGGCCGGTGAAACCCAGTTCGTCGAGCTTGACCTGGACTTCGCTGAACAACAGGTCGAGCCGATGGCGAATGACCCCGATGATCTGCGCCTTGGGGACGCGCATCGGTTCGGCCATGGTGTCATCGCTCATCGGCGGAATCTCGACGGCGTCGTGATTGTCCTTGGGTGTCGCCATCGCCGAGCCGTCGAGCGCCTTCAACCGTTCGGCATGGCTGCGGCGGGTCGAAAAGGCAGCGGCGAGATCGTTGGTGATGTCGTGCGCGCCCATCGGGATGGCGGCGACGCCGACGAGCATGCCGAAGCTGTGGACGGCGATGGTCGTCACGCCGGCGCCGATTTCGATCAGCGCGACGCCAAGCTCGCGCTCCTCGCGCTCGAGCGTCGACAGGCTGGCGGCGAGCGGCGACGCGACAAGGCTGCGCAGGCCCAAGTGGGCGTTCTTGATGGCGCGATCGAGGTTCTTCAATGGCGGCGTGTCGGCGGTGACCACATGGATGTCCATGCCAAGCCGGTCGGCGTGAAAGCCCAGCGGGCTTTCGACGCCCGGCTGGCCATCGAGGGCATAGAGCGCCGGTTGGGCGTGGACGACGGTGCGGCCGCGCGGATCGATGCGGGCACGCCCCGCCTCGCGCAGCAGCACCATGTCGGCCGCCGTGATGCTGGCGCCGGCGATGTCGATTTCGGCGGTGGCGACATCGCTGCCGAGGTTGCCCGCCGAAATCGAGGCATGGACGAATTCGACCTGGACGCCGGCGGCGCGTTCGGCCTGGTCCATCGCGCCGCGAATGGCGGCCTCGGTCTTTTCGAAATCGGTGACGAGGCCGCGTTTCAGCCCGGCGCACGGCTTTTGCCCGGTGCCGATGACGCGCGGCTCGCCATCGGCGCCAACGAGAGCGATCAGCGCGGCCACCTTCGACGTGCCGACGTCGAGGACGGCGATGGTGCGTTCGGTGGCGCCCTTGGGCACGAGCGGAATCTTGGGGGCCATCAGATGGTTGTCGGCTTCTGGGCTTTGGCGGCCTTGGCCGCGGCTTCGAGGGCTTGCTGCACGGCGGGGCCGCCGACGGTCATCTGGCCGGGCAACCGCATGTCGAAGCGTTCGAAGCGGCCGCCGAGCAATTTGTGATCGCCGCCATCGAGGCTGGCGAAGCGCTTGAATGCTGCCGTTGCTGCGGCGGGGGTATCGGGCAGCGCCAGCGTCTCGCCGGTCTTGAACTTCACGTCCCAGCGCCGGCCGCCGACGAGCACCGCGGCATCGACCTTGTCGGACAATTGCGGCGCCGACGCGGTCAGCATCAGCAATTCGCGCACCCGCGTGTTGGCGCCGGGGCCGACGACGACCGGCAATTTGGCAAAACGTTCGAGATTGCGGGTGGTCAGCACCCGCCCGGTGACATCGACCGCGGCAAAACGCTGGCGGTGCTGCCACAGCGCCACCGGCTTGCGTTCGACGATGGTGATCGACAGCGTATCGGGCAGGCGCCGCGCGACGCTGGCATCGGCAACCCAGGGCAGCGCCAGCAGCCGGTCGCGGATCGCCGGCAGGTCGGCGGCGAGCATGGCGTTGGTCGGCCCCGACAGCGCCGCGTCATACACCGCGAGCTTCGACATCTCCTGGGTGCCGGCGACTTCGACATGGCGGATTTCATAGCCGGCATCGGCCGTTTGGCGGACGAAATCCTGCCAATAGCGTTGCGGAATCCCCATCAGGCTGGTGACGACCGCGGTTGCCAGCAGCACCAGGCCGCCGGCGGCGAGCCCGACATTGCGGCGCAGCACCGGCGCGCTGACCGGCAGCGCCAGCGTCGCCGGCGCGGGCTTGCGCGCCTGTGTCGGCTTGCGCCGCGGCGGTGCGGCGCCGCGTTTCAGTGCAACGGTGCTCATGCCCCCTCCAATGCACTATCGATAAGCTGCTGGACCAGCGCTTCATAGCTGATCCCGCGATATTTCGCCTGTTCGGGAACGAGGCTGAGCGGCGTCATGCCCGGCTGGGTGTTGACTTCGAGGAGGTAAAGCCCGGCCTCGCCGAACGCCGGGTCCCAGCGGAAATCCGATCGCGAGGTGCCGCGGCAGCCGAGCGCGCGGTGGGCGTCACGCGCCATCTTCAGGCACGACGCGGTGATTTCGGGCGGCAGCTCGGCCGGGCAGATATGGACGGTCAGGCCATCGGTATATTTGGAATCATAGTCGTAGAAGCCGTGGGTCGGCTGCAACTCGGTCACCGCCAGCGCTTCGTCGCCGAGCACGGCGACGGTCAATTCCTTGCCGGCGATGAAGGGTTCGGCGAGCAGTTCGGCGAATTCCGCCCAGGGCCCGGCGGCATTGCGGGCGATCGGATTGCCATAGTTGGACGTA
>JANOCM010000230.1:0-4537 GCA_031412175.1 Alphaproteobacteria bacterium | reverse complement strand
TGCTTCATCGGCTCGGTCTTGAAGGCGACCGACAGCGCCTTGCGGTGGATGCGATGTTCGTCGAAATCCATCAGCATCAGCCCGTGCGGAAACAGGTTTTCGAGCACCGGGTTCCAGCCGAGCGACGACGAGAAAATCCTGTCTTTGTTGAACAGCACCATCTCATTGGCTTCGGGGCCGATCATCGACACGCCCCAGCCGCCGAAATCCTGGCGGCGGAAAACCCGGCCGTACTGCTCGACCATCTTTTGCGAGCGGCCGAGCGGATCCTTGAGGAAGTCGATGGTGCGCAGCACGGGGATGCGCGCCGGGGTCATGCCGGGCAGATGCGCGAGGTCCTGAAAGCTCGGCTCGGGCAGGTCTTCGGGAATGAAGGCGGAGGCGGGGTGCGCGGCGGTCATCATGCGTCTCCTGAATGCGGAGCCGTGATACGCAGAATGCGGCGCATTCACAACCGGGTGCGAAACGGCAACGGGCGCGGCAGTCTGCCACTGGCGGCTTTCGCTGGCGGCCAAGCCTGCTAATGACAGCCGGGTGGATACCGATATCATCCTGGCGGGGGGCGGGCTCGCCAATGGCCTGATCGCGTTGCGACTGGCGCAGCTGCGTCCCGATGTGCGGGTCACCATCATCGAATCGGGCGCGGCGATCGGTGGCAACCACACCTGGTCATCGTTCGCCAACGACCTGACACAAGAGCAGGTCGAATGGACGGCGCCGCTGTTCCGCTATCACTGGGACCGCTATGAAGTGCGCTTTCCGTCCGCGACGCGGCAGCTGGAGGCCGGCTATCGCAGCGCGACATCAGAATTGCTCGCAGCTGCCGTGGCGCAGGCGCTGCCACCCGACCAGGTGCTGACCGCCATGCCGATCGTGGCGATGACGCCGACCAGCGTGACGCTCGCCGACCAGCGCGTGCTCACCGCCGCGGCGGTGATCGACGGCCGCGGGCAGGGGCCGACCAAGGCGCTCGACCTGCGCTGGCAGAAATTCCTGGGGCAGGAGGTCGAGCTTGCCGAACCGCATGGGCTGGCCGGGCCGATCATCATGGACGCGACGGTGCCGCAGTTCGACGGCTATCGCTTTGTCTACACGCTGCCGTTCGGGCCGCGGCATGTGCTGATCGAGGACACCTATTTCAGCGACGGCAACGACCTGTCGCCCGATCTGCTGCGCCGCCATCTCGGCGATTATGCGGCGTCGCAGGGCTGGACGATCACCCGCGTCATCCGCGAGGAAAAGGGCATATTGCCGCTCGGCATCGGCGGCGACATCGAGGCGTTCTGGGACGAGGCGGCCGCTGCGGGCGAAGCGGGCGTGCCGCGCGTCGGCCTGCGCGCTGGCATGTTCCACCCGGTCACCGGCTACAGCTTTCCCGACGCGGTGCGCATGGCCGACCTGATCGCCGCGCTGCCGGTGCTCGATGCGGCGACGATCTATCGGGCGGCGCGCGACCATAGCGTCGCGGCGTGGCGCGCTCGCGGCATGTACCGGCTGCTCAACCGGATGTTGTTTCTCGCCGCGCATGACGAGGAACGGCGCCATGTGCTGCAGCGCTTCTATGAACACAATGACGCGCTGGTCGGTCGATTCTATGCCGCGCAGCCAGTTTTAAAGGACTGGATGCGTATTCTGAGCGGCAAGCCGCCGATTCCGCCGATGCGGGCGCTCGGCACGTTGCTCAAGTATGAAATCGGGAAGGTCTGACGGCGGCAGTCGTGCCGTGAACTTCACTGCGACACATTCCGCTTTGAACTCGTGCCGCGAACCGCGTAACGCCCCCGTCATGGAACAGCAGCGAAAAACCGCGATCGTGATCGGCTCCGGCATTGGCGGCATCGCCTGTGCGATGCGCCTGCAGAGCCTGGGCTTTGACACGCGCATCGTCGAGGCGCTCGATTCACCCGGAGGCCGGGCTTATGTCAGGCGGGCGGAGGGCTTTACCTTCGACATGGGGCCGACGGTGCTGACCGTGCCGCACCTTATCGAGGAGCTGTTTTCGCTCGAGCAGGATCAGGCGATGCTCGGCGAGCCGGATTTCCCGGCGCATGTCCTGGGCGACGACAAGCGGATAATGTCGGGGATCAGCGGCGGCCCGAATACCAGCCGCTATGTCGAGATCATTCCGATTTTGCCGTTTTACCGCATCTATTTCGATGACGGGACATTCTTTGATTACGACGCCGATCCGGTGCGGGTGCGCGAGCAGATTGCACGGTTGGCGCCCGAGGATCTGCAGGGTTACGAGGATTTCCACGAGGCGGCTCGGGCGATCTTCAACCGGGGCTTCCTGGAACTCGGCTACACCTATTTCGGCAATGTTGGACAGATGTTGGGTGTTGTCCCCGATCTATTGAAGCTGGGCGCGGTGCAACCGCTGTTCTCGCTGATCAAGAAATACTTCAAATCGGACAAGATGCGGCAGGTGTTCAGCTTTGAGCCCTTGCTGGTCGGTGGCAACCCGATGAAGGTGCCGGCGATCTATGCAATGATTCATTTTGTCGAAAAGACCTGGGGCATTCATTTCGCACGCGGCGGCACCGGTGCGCTGGTGTCGGCGATGCTGCGCAAGCTCGAAGACATGGGCGGGGCTTTGCAGTTGAACGCCGAAGTCGCCTCGATCGACGTGGTCAAGCGCGGCGGCAAGCGCGTGGCGACGGGCGTGACGCTGAAGTCGGGTGAAGTGCTGGCGGCTGACGTCGTCGTTTCCAACGCCGATTATGCCACCACCTACATGCGGCTGATCGACAAGGCACATCGCCGCATCAACCGCGACGCGCTGGTCAAGTTCCGCAAGCAGTCGATGTCGCTGATGGTGATCTATTTCGGCTACAAAAAGGCCGAGGGCGACCCGGATCTGCAGCACCACAACATCATTCTGGGGCCGCGCTACGAGGAACTGCTTACCGACATTTTCGAGCGCAAGATATTGGGTCCCGACTTTTCGCAATATCTGCATATTCCGACGCTGACCGACCCCAGCCTGGCGCCGGAGGGCCATCATGCCGCCTACACGCTGATCCCGGTGCCGAACAACCAGAGCGGGCTTGACTGGAGCAAGATTGGTGAAGGGTTCAAGGATGTCGTCCTGACCTTCCTCGAAGAACGCGGCTATATTCCCAATTTGAAGGAACGGCTGGTTTATCAAAGCTTTGTAACGCCGGACTATTTCGAGCAGACGCTGGGCTCCTACCTCGGCAATGGTTTCGGCGTGGAGCCCGTGCTCACCCAGACAGCGTATTTCCGGCCGCACAACCGCAGCGAGGATGTGTCGAACCTTTATCTGGTTGGCCAAAGCACCCAGCCGGGCGGCGGTACGCCATCGGTGATGATGTCGGCGAAAATGACGGTACGCGAGATCGCGAAGGATTTCGGCATCGCAGCCGCAGTGGTCAACGGGGTGCCGGGCTGCGCCGCAGCCTGACAATCCCGCACGCTGGACCGATTGCCGGGCTGCCATCGATCTTGCTCTCCCAGGCGATGTTCACGCTGATCGTCGAGAGACTGTCCGGATGCAGAGCAGCTTGCGCTTGACCCCTTCGGTGCTGCGGGTGAGAGGGGTTGAATGACAGACGTTCTCGGCCATGCCCGCCAAGCGATCGCGCGCGGCTCCAAAAGCTTTGCGATGGCATCGCAGCTGTTCGATCCGGTCACCCGCGACCGGGCGATGCTGCTCTATGCCTGGTGCCGCCACACCGACGATGTGATCGACGGCCAGGTGCTGGGGCAGGGCCGCAATGACGACACCCGCCCGCCGGCAGAACGCCTCGCCGAGGTCGAACGCCTGACCGAAATGGCACTCGCCGGGCAGCCGACGGGCGATCCGGCTTATGAGGCGCTGGCCCGGGTGGTGCGCGAGACCCAGATGCCGGCGCGCTATCCGCGCGACCTCGTCCATGGTTTTCGCATCGACATGGAGGAACGGCCGTTCCGCACCATCGATGACACGCTCGCCTATTGCTATCATGTTGCCGGTTGCGTCGGCGTGATGATGGCGATCGTCATGGGGGTGTCGCCCGACGACCGTCCGACCCTCGATCGGGCCTGCGATCTCGGCATGGCGTTCCAGCTCAACAACATCGCCCGCGATGTCATCGAGGATGCGATGAATTCGCGGCGCTATATCCCCGATGACTGGCTGGAGAGCGTCAAGCTGCAGCCCAATAACTTCGCGTTTCCGCCCAATCGCCGCCAGCTGTCGCGGCTGGTGACGCGGCTGGTCAATCTGGCGGAGGATTATGAGGCATCGGCGCGTTACGGGACCTCGGCGCTGCCGTGGCGGGCATCATGGGCGGTGCTGGCGGCGGCGCGGATCTATGGCGGCATCGGCCGCAAGGTGCGCGATGCCGGGCCGGACGGCCTCGATCATCGCATGAGCACGACGAAGCCCGAAAAACTGCAGGCGGTTGCAGTGGCGCTGAGCGAAACGCTGGCGCGCAAATCGCGCTGGCCGGCGCCGGGCCCGCCACGGACGGGATTGTGGACAATGCCGGATTGAGCGGTTAGCGGGCCCAGTGCTCCGCATTGTCGACCATTT
>JANOCM010000229.1:0-3019 GCA_031412175.1 Alphaproteobacteria bacterium | reverse complement strand
CACGCTGCGCGCCGATGTGCTGGTCGCGCCGGTCGGCGATGCGCCGGAATGGCTGACCGTTGCCTTCCAGACGCGCTCGGTCGCGACGCTCGTCGATCGCCAGGTCCACCAGCAGGGCGCGGCGCGGTCGGCGGTCGGCGTGGCGGCGATGCTGGCGCACGAGATCAAGAACCCGCTGTCGGGTATCCGCGGCGCGGCACAATTGCTGGCCACAGGCATCGATAGCGACGGCCGCGAGCTCACCGACCTGATCGTCGCCGAGGTCGATCGCATCGCCAAGCTCGTCGACCGGATGGAAAGCTTTACCGATACCCGGCCGATGAAGCTGCGGCCCGAGAATATCCACGAGGTCCTAGGCCATGTCCGCAAGCTGGCGGAACAGGGTTTTGCCGCCGATCTGACGATCCGTGAGCGCTATGACCCGTCGCTGCCGCTGGTTGCCGCCAATCGCGATGCCCTGGTCCAGGTTTTCCTGAACCTGTTGAAGAACGCCGCCGAAGCCGCTGGCAGCAAAGGGCGGATCCATATCACCACCGCCTACCGCCCGGGACTGAAGGTGAGGCCAGGTGCCGGTGCGGCGCCGGTGTCGTTGCCGCTCGAGGTGCGGATCATCGACAATGGCCCCGGTGTGGCTGCCGATCTCGTCGACCATGTCTTCGAACCGTTCGTGACCACCAAGCGTGGCGGATCGGGGCTGGGGCTGGCGCTGGTCGCCAAGATCGTCGCCGATCATGGTGGCGTCGTCGAATATGAACGCGTCGGCGAACCCGAGGAGACGATCTTCCGTGTGTTGCTGCCAGTAACGCGCGATAGCGGGGAACCGGCATGACGGCGACGATCATCGTTGCCGACGATGATGCCGCCATCCGCACCGTTGTGCGTCAGGCGCTGACGCGCGCCGGCTATCAGGTGCGCCTGACCGAAACCGGTGCGGGCCTGATCAAGCTGGTCGAGGACGGCCGCGGCGATGTCGTCGTCACCGATGTCATCCTGCCCGACGCCAATGGCCTCGACACCATCCCGAAACTCCTCGCCATTCGCCCCGGGCTGCGGGTGATCGTGATGAGCGCGCAGAACACCCTGTCGACAGCGGTGCGTGCTACCGAGCAGGGAGCATTCGATTATCTGCCAAAGCCGTTCGATCTCAACGAGCTGATCCGTTCGGTTGCGGCGGCGCTCGAAGGCCGGGCGGAAACCGATACCGGTGAATTCGGCGGCGATGATACGCCATTGATCGGCCGCTCACCGCCGATGCAGGAGGTCTATCGCCTGATCGCCCGCGTCGTCCCCAACGACCTGACAGTGATGATCCTCGGCGAATCGGGCACCGGCAAGGAATTGGTGGCGCGCGCCATCCATGACATGGGGGCACGGGCCCGCCACCCGTTCATCGCGCTCAACATGGCGGCAATCCCGCGCGAACTGATCGAAAGCGAATTGTTCGGTCATGAACGCGGTGCCTTTACCGGTGCCCAGGCGCGGGCATCGGGCAAGTTCGAACAGGCGCAGGGCGGGACGCTGTTCCTCGATGAAATCGGCGATATGCCGCTTGAGGCGCAGACCCGGCTGTTGCGCGTGCTGCAGACCGGCGAATTCACCGCGGTCGGTGGCCATCGCAGCCAGCGCGCCGATGTTCGCATCGTTTCGGCGACCAACCAGGACCTGCTTGCGTTGACCCAGGCCGGACGGTTCCGCGAGGACCTCTACTACCGGCTCAACGTCGTGCCGTTGACCCTACCGCCGTTGCGCGCGCGCAGTGAGGACGTGCCGGCGTTGGCGCGGCACTTCCTCGAGATGGCGGCCAACGAAGGCCTGCCGCGCAAACTGCTCGACAACCATGCGATGGAAGCGCTGCGCCAGCACAATTGGCCCGGAAATGTCCGCGAACTCGAAAATCTGATGCGGCGTCTGGCAGTGCTCGAGCGCGGCGACACCATTACGGCCGCTGCTGTGGTTGCCGGGCTGGGGCAGGCGGCGCGTCCGGCGGCGCCGGTGGTGGCGGCGGATGGCGAAGGGCTGGCCGCCGCTGCTGCCGCGCATATCGCACATTACTTTGCCGAATTCGGCGCCAACCTGCCCCCCGATGGTGTCTATGACCGGCTACTTGCCGAGGTCGAAAGGCCGCTGATCAGTGCCTGCCTAGATGCGACTGGCGGCAACCAGCTCAAGGCTGCCAAGCTGCTTGGCATCAATCGCAACACGTTGCGCAAGAAACTCACCGATCTTGGCCTCGATCGCGCGGCGGTCCGCCGCATCTAACATCGGGCCGTCTGTCGCAAACCCGCCACGCCTGTGTTCCTTTGGCAACTCTTTTGCCCTAGGATGTTCGCTGGATGACCAACGCCATCGCTCTTTCGGAAGAATTGGCCACGCCGCCCTCGTCGCGCTGGCGGCGCGCGCGCCGGCGCCTGCAGCGCTGGACCCGCCGTGTGGATTTCTATCCCCGGCTCGAAGTTGCTGCCGCCGTCCTGACCATCATCCTCGGCTGGTCGAGCTATGCGCTGCTTACCGGCGGCGGCGCCCCGGCCAATGGCGTATCGCCGCCGCTGGTCACCTTGCTGGTGGTCGCCAATCTGTTGCCATTGATGGTGCTGGTCGTGCTGATCGCCCGGCGGGTCGCGATCTTGTTGGCCAACCGGCGTGCCGGGCTGGCGGGCGCGCAGTTGCACGTCCGCATGGTAGCGCTGTTCGCCGGCATTGCCGCGGTGCCGACGGTCCTTGTGGTGATCTTTGCCTCCTTGCTGTTCCAATTCGGCGTGCAATTCTGGTTTTCCGACCGGGTGAAGACCATTCTCGACGGTTCGAACCAGGTCGCCCAGGCTTATGTCGAGGAAAATCGCCAGCGCGTCGCCACCGACATCGTCGCCATGGCCAGCGATATCGACAATTATTCACGCGAGTTCGGCCTTGGCAGCCAGCAGTTTCGCGAAGGCCTGCAATATCAGGTCGAAGCGCGCAACCTGACCGAGGCGGCGGTATTCAGCCGCGCCGCCGATGGCCGGCTGACGACGATCGCCGC
>JANOCM010000228.1:0-1731 GCA_031412175.1 Alphaproteobacteria bacterium | reverse complement strand
GTCGCGGCGAGCAGCGCGCGTGCCGTCGTACGGGCAAAGCGCGGGTTGCGGTTCGACGGGTCGTCGGCAACCGGCCAGCCGCTGGCGGCGGCGATGTCGAGCAGCGCGGCGCGCCGCACCCCGAGCAGCGGCCGCACCAGCGTCACCCCCTGCCCCAGGTCGCGCACCGCGCGGATGCCGGCAAGCCCGGCGCTGCCGCTACCGCGCGCCAACCGCATCAGCAGCGTCTCGGCCTGGTCGTCGGCGTGGTGGGCGGTGAGCAGCAGCTTGTGGCGATTGGCGGCGCACCAGCCGGCCATCAGCACATAGCGGGCGTCGCGCGCTGCGGCCTGCAGATTGGCGGCGGGCTTGGTGCCCTGCCAGTCGAGGATGTAGTGCGGGATGCCGCGCGCCGCACAGGCTGCGGCCACCGCCGCCGCCTCGGTCGCGCTGCCGTCACGCAAGCCGTGATCGACGGTCAGTGCGGTGATGCGGCCGGGAAATTCCGCCGCCGCCAGCACCAGCAGCGCGATGCTGTCCGGCCCGCCCGAAACGGCGAGCGCCAGCCGTCCGCCCTGCTCTAGCGGGCGCCCGAGCGCAGCCTCGAGGCGCGGTGCGAGGCGCATATGCCGGTCATGCCTCGCACTTGGCCCTGGTGCGCAGCGCCTTGGCCTCGGCCTGCTGCGCCGGCGTCAGCTTCGGCCCATAGACCGAATCGAGTTCCCCCAGCACGCGGCAGGCGTCCTTGGGCTTTTTCAGGCCGTTCATCGCCGTGGCGAGGCCGATCAGCGCGTCCTGGGCGCGCGGATCGCGCGGCGACGTCTTGTAGAGTTCGAGATAGGCGCGCGCCGCCTCGGCATGCTGGTCGCGCACGGCGTGGCTGCGCCCGAGCCAATAGCGCGCCTGCGGCACCCGCGGCGATTTCGGCCAGGCGGCGAGGAAGTCGGTCATCGCGGTTTCGGTGCCCGGCCAGTCCTTGGCGAGCGCTTCGGCATAGGCGGCTTTCCATGCGGCATCGGCGGTCGCCGGCGCGGCAACGGGCGGGGCCGTGACCGGCGGGCGGGTGCCGGGGCGCGGCGGCGGTAGCACGGCGGCAGCGGTGCCGCCGGGAAGTGGTGCCGCCACCGGGCCATTCCCTTCCAGCGCGTTCAGCCGGAATTCGAGATCGCCGCGCAATTTGGTTTGCGCTTCCTCGAGCTGGCGGAGCTTGAACTGGTTGGCCTCGACCTGGCCGGTGATGGTGCGCAGCTGCGCCTCCAGCTGCCCGACGCGCTCGGCGAGGTCGACGAGCGGCTGCGACGCCGGGTTGCCGATGGTTTCGGGCGGCGCCGCCACCGGTGCGGCGATCTCGGGTTCGAAATATTTGGGGTCGCCGCCGGGAAACACCTTGCGCTGCACGGCGCGCATTTCGGATTCAAGCTTGCCGACGCGTTTTTCGACGCGCACGGGATCGAGATCCTGCGCCGCCGCGGCGGCCGAAACGAACGGAACGGCCAGCGCCGACAACAGCAACAACACACGCATCATGGTTCAGGCCCCGGGAACGGTGGCGATCGGTTTCGGACCCGCCGGCACACCAGGCGCGACGGCGGGCTGGCTGCGCGCGATCAGGTCGGCGGCGGCGAGGCTGACATCGCGCACGGTATCGACCGGGCCGCCCAGCGGCGGCAGCGGCTTGCCGGCGACGGTGACGGAGAGCGCGCCGGCCTTGCCGGTCCACAGCATCAGCCCGGGCGGGCTGGCCGGGACGGT
>JANOCM010000227.1:0-3463 GCA_031412175.1 Alphaproteobacteria bacterium | reverse complement strand
ACTGGCGATTGCGCCACAAGACCAGCGACCGGGCGTTCTACGACGACGCGCGCCGCGCCGCCGGCACGCCCGAGGTCGCGCTGGTCCGCGCCGATGGCTGGGTGACCGAGGGCAGTTTCACCAGCATTTTCGTCGAACGCGGCGGCGTGCTGGTGACGCCGGCGCTCGATCTCGGCCTGTTGCCCGGCGTCTTCCGCGCTAGGCTGATCGCGCAGGGGCTGGCGGTCGAGGGCAGGGTCAGCGTCGCCGATCTGGCGGGCGGTTTCTACATCGGCAATGCGCTGCGCGGGTTGCTGCCGGCACGATTGTCGGGGTCGTGACCGTTTCGGTGTTGCGCCGCAGCGCGCCGCGCCGCTAAACGGCTCGTCTGCCGAAGGAACATTCGATGTCCAAGCTCTCCGCCGCCATCCAGCGCATCCAGCCGTCGCCGACGATCGCGGTTACCAACAAGGCGGCGGTGCTGAAGGCCGAAGGCCGCGATATCATCGGGCTGGGCGCCGGCGAACCCGATTTCGATACCCCCGATTTCGTCAAGGACGCCGCGATCGCCGCCATCCGCGCCGGCCAAACCAAATATACCGCCGTCGACGGCACCCCCGAATTGAAAAAGGCCATCCAGGCCAAGTTCAAGCGCGACAACCATCTTGATTACGGCCTCGACCAGATCACGGTGAATTCGGGCGGCAAGCAGACGATCTTCAACGCGCTGCTGGCGACGCTCGATCCGGGCGACGAGGTCGTCATCCCGGCGCCCTATTGGGTCAGCTATCCCGACATCGTCGCGCTGACGGGCGCGACGCCGGTGATCGTCGAGTGCACGATCGACGAAGGCTTCAAGCTGACGGCCGAAAAGCTTGCCGCGGCGATCACCCCGGCGACGAAGTGGCTGATCTTCAACTCGCCGTCGAACCCGACCGGCGCGGCATACTCCCGCGCCGAACTGAAGGCACTGACCGACGTGCTGATGCAGCACCCGCAAGTCATGGTGCTCGCCGACGACATGTACGAGCATATCGTCTACGACGGCTTTGAATTCGCGACGATGGCCGAGGTCGAACCCGGGCTTTACGACCGCACCTTGACCGTCAATGGCGCGTCCAAGGCCTATGCGATGACCGGCTGGCGCATCGGCTATGCCGGTGGCCCGGCCTGGCTGATCAAGGCGATGGCCAAGCTGCAGTCGCAATCGACGTCGAACCCCTGCTCGATTTCGATGGCGGCGACGGTGGCAGCGCTCAATGGCGACCAGTCGTTCCTCGCCGTCCGCAACGCCGCCTTCCAGAAGCGCCGCGACCTTGTCGTGTCGATGCTCAACCAGACCCCGGGCCTGCGCTGCCCGCGGCCGGAAGGTGCATTCTATGTCTATCCGGACTGTTCAGGGCTGATCGGCAAGACGACCCCCGACGGCAAGCTGCTGGCCGATGACGAAGCCGTCGCCGCCTATTTTCTCGAGGCCGAGGGCGTCGCGGTGGTGCACGGTGCCGCGTTCGGCGGCTCGCCGGCGTTCCGGATCAGCTATGCGACGTCCGACGCTGCGCTGCTCGATGCCTGCACGCGGATCCAGCGGGCGGTGGGGAATTTGAAGTAGAGCGCCTCCGGCGGTTGGGGCCGCAGGCCCCAAACCCCCATTCGATGGGTTGGACCGCCACGCACTCTCCAGTCCCCTGCCCAACCGGGGGCGCGGCGCCCGCCGCCCCCCCCCGCCGGAGGCTCTTGGCTCAGGCAAAGCTGAACTGCGACCCGACATAGGCGCGGATGACCCTTTGCGGCATCACCCGCAGCGCTTCGGCGATGAAGACTTCGCCGGTGCAGTGCATCGGGATCACATAGGCCGGATCGATCGCCGCCAGTTCGGCGACGGTGCGCCGCGCCTCGGCCTCGGTGCGCGGGCGGACGAGGTGGAAGCCGCCGATGACGGCATGGACGCGGGTGATTCCCGATATCGCCTGCGCCCGGCGGATCGAATTGATGACGCCGCGGTGGCTGCACGACGCGATGACGACCAGGCCCAGGCCCTTGACCGCATAGCAGGTCGCCAGTTCATGTTCACCATCGTCGGGCAATTCGGCGCTGCTGCGCTTGGCTGCGTCGATCCCGGCGGCATCGCAGCCGACGCCGGGGCGCATCCGCGTCGGGATCGCGGCGCGTTCGAAACTGTCGAGCGGGATGGTTCCGGTGGCGAAGGCCTGGTCGGCGATGATTGCCGGTTGCGCCCGGATGGCGACATCGAGCCCGGCGCGCGCGAGGGCAGCGCGATCGGGGCGGCCCATGATCGGCGGCGGATTGCCGATCAGCGCGGTGCGTTCGCAAAACGCTTCCTCGCCGCCGACGGTCAACGGGATGCGGTGGGTGCCGCCGGCGAGCGCCGGATAACCGCCATAATGATCGAGATGGCCATGGCTGAGCACTGCGGCATCGATCGACGCAGGATCGATGCCCAGCAGCCGCAGATTGTTGGCGAGCACGCCGCGCGAATAGCCGAAATCGACGAGCACGCGGCGCTGCTGGCCGGCGCGGCGGGATTCGGCGAGGATCGACAGGCCGAATTCCGCCTGCAGCGCATCGGGCGACATGCGGACGGCGCCGGGTTTGCCGCGGTCGCGGACGACCTTCAGGCCCGGCAGATCGAGATCATCGAGAAACGGCCCGAACACCGCGGCATCGGTGACGATCTGCAGGCGCAGGCTGTCGACCTCGGGCACGGCCAGCGGCGGTTCGGACCGTAACGGCCGCGCCGCGAGCCCCAGCATCGCCACGGCGCCAAGGCCGAGCACCGTCCGCCGGCTTGCAGGGGAATGAGGCATTGCGCATGTCCTTTGCCGGCGTTTGCCGATCATAGCCCGCGGCGCTCTGTTTTGCGAGTTGCAGTCGCTGCCACCGGGCGGCACGACAGCCACGCAATCACAGGGGCACGACATGGAATTCGATGACGTCATTCTCGGCCGCCGCAGCATCCGGGGGTACAAGCCCGATCCGGTGCCGAAGGAACTGATCGCCGAAATCCTCGCGCTGGCGATGCGGGCACCATCGTCGATGAACACCCAGCCGTGGAACTTCACCGTGGTCACCGGCGAACCGCTCGATCGCATCCGCGCCGGCAATACCGAACGCAACCTCGCCGGCATTCCGCACAGCCGCGAATTCCGCATCGGCCAGGCCTTTGCCGGGCCGCACCGCGACCGCCAGGTCGGCGTCGCCAAGCAATTGTTCGCCGCGATGGGGATCGCCCGCGAGGACACGGCGATGCGGCAGGACTGGGTGTTGCGCGGCTTTCCGCCAGTTCGATGCGCCGGTGTGCATCATCGTCACCTATGATCGCGCGGTCGATGGCAGCGACGACACGCCGTTCGATTGCGGCGCGGTGGCGACGGCGCTGGTCAACGCCGCCTGGTCGCGCGGGCTGGGCGCCGTCATCAATTCGCAGGGCATCATGCAGTCGCCGGTGGTGCGCGAACATGCCGGG
>JANOCM010000226.1:0-1775 GCA_031412175.1 Alphaproteobacteria bacterium | reverse complement strand
GGCGGCCTGCAGGGCGCGTCGCCCAACCTCAACATCGTCCAGGGCCGCGGTTCGTCGGCGAGCGCCAACATCTTCATCCGCGGCATCGGCCAGCCCGACGCGCTGCAGACCTTCGATCCTGCCGTCGGCGTCTATGTCGATGGCGTCTATCTCAGCCGCATCCAGGGCGCGCTGCTCAGCCTCAACGATGTCGAGCGTATCGAAGTGCTGCGCGGGCCGCAGGGCACGCTTTATGGCAAGAACACCATCGGCGGCGCCGTCTCGATCGTGTCGAAAAAGCCCGATCTCAATGTCTTCAAGGGCGAAGGCAGCGCCCAATATGGCAGCTACAACCAGATCCTGCTCAACGGCTATGTCTCGGCGCCGCTGATCGGCGACAAGCTGGCACTGTCGCTCGCCGGGCAATGGGACAAGCGCGACGGCCTTGTCACCGATCCGCTGACGGGAAAGAAATACAATGATCGCGACGGCGTCAGCGCCCGCGCAATCCTGCGCGCCAGGCCGACCGACGCCATCGAGCTGATCCTGTCGGGTGATTACACCCGCCAGCGCACGGCGCTGACCCTTGGCTATGCGACCACACCGCTGCTGCAGACCAGCCTGTTTCCGGCCGGCATCAGGACGCTGGTCGGCGCCAACCCCTATGGCCCCTATGACTACAAGGCGTCGACCAGCTTCAAGAACGGCGAAGGCCAGAAGCTCGACCATTGGGGCGTCTCGCTGACCGCCAATATCGAATTGTCCGACGTCTTCACCCTTTCGTCGATCACCGCCTATCGCAAGCTCAGCCCCGATTTCTTCATCGACATCGATGCCAGCCAGGCCGAATTGGGCGACGTCTTCGTCGGCGTGCGCCAGAACCAGTTCAGCCAGGAAGTCCAGCTGAAATGGGATGCCGGCAAGCTGAAGGGCGTGTTCGGCGTCTATTACCTCAACGAGACGGTGAAATCGCACCAGGAAGCCTATGCCGACGACCTGTTCACCTTCCTCGGCGGCCCGGTGACCTTCACGCGGTTCATCGACGACAAGCAGAACACCAAATCATACGCCGCCTTCGGCCAGGCGACCTATGACTTCACCGATCGGCTCTCGCTGACCGCCGGGCTGCGCTACACCAAGGAAGATCGCAGCTACAATCGCGTCACCACGACGGCGTCGAACCTCGCCGCGCTGGTCGGCCGCTTCGCCTTCCCCGACAATCTGCCGGCGCCGCTCAACGGCACCAACACCGCCAGCTTCGACGCCTGGACGCCGATGGCGACGCTGGCGTTCAAGCCCGTCGACGACACCTTGCTCTATGTCTCGGCAAGCCGCGGCTTCAAATCGGGTGGCTTCAACGGCCGCGCCAATTCGCTCAACGACCTGACTCTGGTGGTCAACGGCACGCCGACCTTGGTGACGCGCTTCGAACCCGAAAAAGTCTGGACCTATGAAGCCGGCGCCAAGGGCGTGTTCATGGGCGGCAAGGTCCGGCTGTCGGGCGATGTCTTCTACAGCGACTATACCGATTTCCAGGCGCGGGTCGGCGGCGGCACGGTCGGTGCCGCCAACACCGGCGTCTTCCCGGTCATCAACGCCGGCAAGCTGCGCATCTGGGGCATCGAGGCCGAGGCCGCGGTGCGCCCGGCGACCAACTGGAACCTGCGCATGGCGTTCGGTTATCTCGATGCGAAGTACCAGGAATTCAACGACGGCCGCCGCGTGCCGCCCTCGACCTTCTCGTGCAACCCAACGGGTGCCGCGATCACCTGCAAGCCGGCGTTCGCGCCGCCGAT
>JANOCM010000225.1:0-1898 GCA_031412175.1 Alphaproteobacteria bacterium | reverse complement strand
GCGTTCCTCGAACAGCCAC
This sequence comes from Alphaproteobacteria bacterium, assembly GCA_031412175.1. Lineage (GTDB taxonomy): Bacteria > Pseudomonadota > Alphaproteobacteria > Sphingomonadales > Sphingomonadaceae > Sandarakinorhabdus. The sequence continues at coordinate 1,879 of JANOCM010000225.1, read as the reverse complement.
AGGATCGGCGTCATCGCGCCGACGTCCATCGCGTGCGTCGTGGTGTTGAGGATGTGGTTGAGGATGCGGGTGATCTCCGCGAACATCGTGCGGATGTACTTGGCGCGCAGCGGCACCTCGATCCCGCCGAGCTTCTCGATCGCCAGCACATAGCTGTGCTCCATGCACATCGGGCTGACGTAATCGAGGCGGTCCATGTACGGCAGCGCCTGCAGGTAGGTCTTGTACTCGATCAGCTTTTCGGTGCCGCGATGCAGCAGGCCGATATGCGGGTCGCAACGTTCGATGACTTCGCCGTCAAGCTCCATGACCAGCCGCAGCACGCCGTGCGCCGCCGGATGCTGGGGCCCGAAGTTGATCATGTAGTTCTGGATGGCGTTGCCGTCCTTCAACGGCGGCAGCACGTCGATGCTGTCTTCGGGGCGCCAGGCGGCGCCTGCCAGTTCAACCACCGGTCTTCTCCGCCTTTTCGTCGCCGGGCAGCACGTAATCGGTGCCTTCCCAGGGCGAGAGGAAATCGAAACTGCGGAAATCCTGCGCCAGCTTCACCGGCTCATAGACCACGCGCTTGTGCTCTTCGGAATAGCGCAGCTCGACATGGCCGGTCAGCGGGAAATCCTTGCGGATCGGATGCCCTTCGAAGCCATAGTCGGTGAGGATGCGGCGCAGATCGGGGTTGCCGTCGAACAGCACGCCATAGCAATCCCAGGTCTCGCGTTCGTACCAGCCGGCGTTGGGATAAAGCCCGGTCAGCGACGGCACCGGGCTGCGGTGATCGGTCGCCAGCTTGACGCGCAGGCGGAGGTTCTTCGCCATCGACAGCAGGTGATAGACGATGTCGAAACGCTCGACACGATCGGGATAATCGACGCCGCAGACGTCGATCAGCTGGTTGAGCCGCAGCGCCGGATCGTCGCGCAGCTTGGCGATCACATCGACGATCGTGGCGCGCTGCACGGTCACCGTCACTTCGCCGACATGGTCGACGATCTCGACAACCGCATCACCAAGCAAGGCCTGCAGATGCGCAGCGATGCCGTCAACGCCGGCCATCACCGGCCAGCTGTGGCGGCCCAGTGCGGGCGCGATCGCGTTCACCGTTCGAAGCTCCCGACCCGGCGGATCTTCCGCTGCAGCGCCAGGATGCCGTACAGCAGCGCCTCGGCGGTCGGCGGGCAGCCGGGGACATAGATGTCGACCGGCACGATGCGGTCGCAGCCGCGCACCACCGAATAGCTGTAGTGGTAATAGCCGCCGCCATTGGCGCAGCTGCCCATCGAGATGACGTAGCGCGGTTCCGACATCTGGTCGTAGACGCGGCGCAGCGCCGGCGCCATCTTGTTGCACAAGGTGCCGGCGACGATCATCACGTCGGACTGGCGCGGCGACGCGCGCGGTGCAACGCCGAAGCGTTCAAGATCATAGCGCGGCATGTTGGTGTGCATCATCTCGACCGCACAGCAGGCGAGGCCAAAGGTCATCCACCACAGGCTGCCGGTGCGCGCCCAATGGAACAGGTCCTCGGTCGAGGCGACGAGAAAGCCCTTGTCGCTGACTTCCTTGTTGACGTCGGCGAGCCAGGCGTCGCGGTTGCCGGCGGGCAGGGTGAGGCCCCGCGCCTGCTGGTCTTCGGTAAGCGCTTCAGGCACGATCATTCCCATTCCAGCGCTCCGACATGCCAGGCATAGGCGAGGCCGATGGCGAGTTCGCCGAGGAACTCCATCATCGCCCACCACGCCGCCTGCCCGCCCCAGTGCAGCGACACCGCCCAGGGGAACAGGAACGCTGCCTCAAGATCGAAGACGATGAACAGGATGGCGACGAGATAGAAGCGCACGTCGAACTGCGCCCGGCTGTCCGAAAACGCCGGAAAGCCGCT
>JANOCM010000224.1:0-2662 GCA_031412175.1 Alphaproteobacteria bacterium | reverse complement strand
TGGTTGCCGGCCGATGCCGCGATGACGCCGCGGGCGCGTTCCTCCGGCGTCAGGCTGAGCAGCTTGTTGAGCGCGCCGCGTTCCTTATAGGCGGCGGTGAACTGCAGATTTTCGAATTTTAGCCACACATCGGCGCCGGTCAGCTCCGACAGCGTCTGGCTGCGCAGGCACGGCGTGTGGATGATCGAACCGGCAATCGCACGTGCGGCCGCCTCGACATCGGCGAGCGAGATCGGCAGGGCGGCGGTTTCGGCCGCAGGCGCAGTGGCGGTGGTCATCGCGGTCTGTTAGCGGTCCGGGCGAGCGCGCGCAAATGCCGCGCGCAACGCCAGCGAGGCCCTGCCAATGGTGCGTCCGCCGATCCACCGCGAGAGCCATGCCCTCGAACGCGTCGGCTGGCTGCGCGCCGGCGTGCTCGGCGCCAACGACGGCATATTGTCGACCGCCAGCCTGATCGTCGGCATTGCCGCCGCCAATGCACCGCCGCACCAGATCCTGCTTACCGGCATTGCCGGGCTGGTCGCCGGCGCGATGTCGATGGCGGCGGGCGAATATGTCTCGGTGTCGTCGCAGGCCGATTCGGAACGTCACAATCTCGCCCGCGAGGCGAAGGAACTGGCGACCGACAGCACCGCCGAACATGCGGAACTGGCCGCCATCTACGAAGCCCGCGGGCTTGCCCCCGACCTCGCCCGCGATGTCGCCGCGCAGCTGATGGCGCACGACGCGCTGGGCGCCCATGCCCGCGACGAACTGGGGCTGACCGAGGCGCTCGCGGCGCGGCCGGTGCAGGCGGCGCTGACGTCGGCGATTGCCTTTGCCGTCGGTGCCGCGCTGCCGCTGGTGACGGCGCTGCTGGCCCCCCATGCCGATGTCGCGCTGGCGGTCACCGGGGGTTCGATCCTGGGTCTGGCGGCGCTTGGTGTCGTCGGTGCCCGGCTCGGCGGTGCCACGGTGCTGCGGCCGACGCTGCGGGTGGTGTTCTGGGGTGCCGTGGCGATGGCGGCGACGGCAGCGATCGGGCGGCTGTTCGGCGCGGTGGTGTGACCCGCGCGGGATGACAGGCGGGCGATTGTCGCTAAAAGCGGCGCAAACCCCCGGCCACCATCCGAAAGCCCGAATCGATGCGCATCACCTTTCTCGGCCTCGGCATCATGGGCGGGCCGATGGCGCGCCACCTCGCCGCCGCCGGCCATGATGTCACCGTCTATAACCGCACGCCCGACAAGGCCGCCGCCTGGGTGGCAGCGCACGGCGGCCGCGCGGCAGCAACGCCGGCGCTGGCTGCTGAAGGCGCCGAAGTGGTGCTCGCCTGTGTCGGTGCCGATGCCGACCTCCGCGCCGTGACGCTGGGGCCGGAGGGATGTTTCGCCGCGATGGCGTCGGGCAGTTTGTTCGTCGATCACACCACCGTTTCGGCCGCCATCGCCCGCGAACTCGCCGAGGCTGGCGCCGCTTGCGGGCTGCACGTCGTCGATGCGCCGGTCTCGGGCGGCCAGGCCGGCGCCGAGAACGGCCAGCTGACCATCATGTGCGGTGGCAGTGCCGAAGCTTTCGCCGCCGCCGAGCCGGTGATGCAGGCCTATGCGAAACGGATCGGCCATATGGGCCCGGCGGGCAGCGGCCAGCTGACCAAGATGGTCAACCAGTTGTGCATCGCCGGGGTGTTGCAGGGGCTGGCCGAAGGGCTGGCGTTCGGTGCCGCCGCCGGCCTCGATCTCGGCCAGGTCGTTGACGTGATTTCCAAGGGCGCTGCGCAAAGCTGGCAGATGGACAATCGCGCCGCGACGATGGCGGCGGGCAATTTCGATTTCGGCTTCGCCGTCGACTGGATGCGCAAGGACCTGGGGCTGGCGATCGACGAGGCGCGGCGACTGGGCGTCACCCTGCCGGTCGGCGCGCTCGTCGATCAATTCTATGGCGATGTCCAGGCGATGGGTGGCGGCCGCCAGGACACATCGTCGCTGATCCGCCGGCTGGGGCGCTGAGGATGTTCAGCGTCGCCGCCCCCACCGTCGCCATCGCCGGCAGCGCCGAGCGCTTTCCGGTACGGCGCATCTTCTGCGTCGGCCAGAATTATGCCGATCACACCCGCGAAATGGGCGGCGATCCCGATCGCCAGGCGCCGTTTTTCTTTACCAAACCTGCCGATGCGGTCGTCGATACGGGCGCCGAGCTGCCGTTTCCGCCGCAAACGCAGGATCTCCACCACGAGGTCGAACTGGTCATCGCGCTGCACAGCGGCGGCAGCGGCATCGCCGTCGCCGATGCCGCGGCGCATGTCTTCGGTTACGCTGTCGGTATCGACCTGACGCGCCGCGACCTGCAGGCCGCGGCCAAGGCCGCCGGGCGGCCGTGGGACATGGCCAAGGGCTTCGACCATTCGGCCCCGGTGGGCCTGCTGACGCGCGGGATGCCGCCGGCCGCCGCCGCCATCGCGCTGACGGTCGATGGCGAAACCCGCCAGTCGGGCAACATCGACCGGATGATCTGGAGTGTCGCCGAGATCATCGCCACGGTGTCGCAGTTCGTCGCGCTGGCGCCGGGTGACCTGATCTTCACCGGCACACCCGCCGGCGTCGGGCCGATCCGGCCGGGGCAGGCGGTCGAGGGCCGCATCGCCGGCACCGCGCCGATTTCGGTGCGTTTCCGGGCCTGACGC
>JANOCM010000223.1:0-3350 GCA_031412175.1 Alphaproteobacteria bacterium | reverse complement strand
AACCCGCTCGGCACCATTCCGTACTTCGAGGATGGCACGGCGAAGATGACCGAAAGCGCCGCGATCTGCGAATATCTGGCGGTGAAATACGGGCCGGCGCTGGCGGTGCGCCCCGACGAGGCTGACTTCGGCGCCTGGCTCAACTGGCTGCATCATGGCGAGGCGACGCTGACCTTTCCGCAGACCCTGGTGTTTCGCTATCTGACCCTGGAACGCGAAGAGAACCGCAACCCCAAGGTGGCGGGCGACTATCGCAAATGGTTCGTGGCGCGGACGGTGCTGGCGGAGCGCACGCTCGCCGACGGGCGCGACTATCTGTGCGGCGGGCGCTTCACCGTCGCCGACATTTCGGTCGCCTATGCGCTGCAGTTCGCCGAAACGCTGGGGCATATCGGCGAGGTGGGCCCCAATCTGCAGGCCTATTGGGCGCGGCTGCAGCAGCGCGACGGGTTCAAACGGGCGAAGGCGGCGCAAGCCTGACCGACGCCCCTCCCGCTTGCGGGAGGGGCTGGGGGTGGGGGAGTCAGGCGCGCGGACTCACACTCCCCCACCCCCGACCCCTCCCGCTTGCGGGAGGGGAGCAGCGCTGACCACCTCGTCCAGCCGCAGCGGCCGGTACAGATGCGGAAACAGCACGCCGCCGCGCGCCGGTTCCCAGCGCAGGTCGTCGCCGAGCGCATCGCTGTCGAGGGTCACCGCCATCAGCCCGACCTCGCCGGCGAACCATTTCGCTGAGTTGGCGGCGACCTCGGCGGGCGGCGAGATATGGATATAGCCGTCGCGGATATCGTCGGCCGAGCCGGTGAATTCGCCCGTTGCCTGGAATTGCGCCCATTCGGCGGCGCGCAGCAGCTTGGTGATGATCACTTCGCCACCCGCACCGGCACCTGAACGTTGCACAGGTCGGTGGCGCCGGCGGGGCGCACGAAGAAGCCGGTGCGATTGGTGCGCGCCGCGAGATAGGCGGCAAACGCCGGGCTGGCGCTGTCGAGCACTTCATAGCGCGGATCGCCGGCGCCGGCGAAGCGGACGCGGGTGATCGGCGTCTGTTCGCCGGGGGTCTTGTAGAACCCCAGCGGCCCGGTGCCGCGCGCGAGGCTCGAATAGCCTTCGATGCCGGCGACGACGCGCCCGACCAGCGTGATGTTGCGGTCGAGATGGCGCGGGCCGTGGCCGATGACGGCATAAAGTTCGCTGCCGTCGCCGGTGTCGGGGGGATCGTCGCGGCCGACGCCGACGCTGCCATAGCAATGCGCCAGCCAGGCGGTGCCGGCTTTCGGGTCGGTCGCCACCGGCCAGCCGCGCCAGAAGCCCGAGGGGGCATAGGTGTCGGTGGAACCCAGCGGGGTGATGGCGAGGCCCTTGATCGGCCGCTCATATTCGGCCGGCAGCGCGGCGGCATGGCCGGCGCCGGGGCCGGTGCCGACGGGCACGCCGCCGGGAGTCGCGGTGCTGCCGGCGGCGACCGCGGCGGTGCCGCTGGCGGTCAGGGTTTTGGTGGCATCGGGTCTTGCCGCCCATTGCACGACATAATTGTCCTGTACCCGGGTGATGGCGCCGCCGTCGAAGCGCCCGGCGGCGACCAGCGCGCGGATCGCCGCGATGTGCGCCGGGGCGAAATCGGGGGCGAGCTCGATCGCCATGGTGCCGCGCGATGTTTCAAGCAGCATCAGGTTCTCGGGCGCGATCGCGCGCCACGCCGCGGCCGGCGCGGCGGCGGCGATGTCGCCTGGCGAGGGTGGGGTGGCGGCGGCGAGGAGAGCGGCGAGGAGGATCATGGCCGCCACGATGGCGCGGGGGATGCGGGAGGGCAAGTGTGCCGAACGCACTGTCATCCCGGCGCAGGCCGGGACCCATAAACCACCAGCTTCGATGCGACATGCGCGCCCGTGCCACAAAGCTTGTGGCTTATGGGTCCCGGCCTGCGCCGGGATGACAGATCGGGGTCAGCCCTTCGGTTCGAATTCCAGCGCGAGCCCATTGATGCAGTGGCGCAGCCCGGTCGGCGCCGGGCCATCGGGGAAGACATGGCCGAGATGGCCCTCGCAGGTCGCGCAATGGACTTCGGTACGGGTCATGCCATGCGTCGTGTCGGTCGTCGTCGCGACGGCGCCGGGCACCGCGTCATAGAAACTCGGCCAGCCCGAGCCGCTGTTGTATTTGGTGTCGGAAACATAAAGCAAAGTGCCGCAACCGGCGCAGTGGAATTCGCCGGCGCGCTTTTCGTCGTTGAGCGGGCTGGTGAACGGCCGTTCGGTGGCGTGTTCGCGCAGCACGGCGTGCTGGGCTTCGGTCAGGTCACGGGTGGTGGTCATGGCGGTCCTTCCCAATGGTCTTGCTTGACGCCAAAATCGGGGGCGCTGCGGCGTTTGCCAAGGGGTATTCGTCGCCCTGCGGCATCGGGTTACGGCATCGGGTCACGACTGGGGCGGCAACCGGGTCAACGCATCGATCGCGCCTTGCAGGATATAGGCCGCCGCCAGCCGGTCGACGCGTTCCGCCCGGGTCTTGCGCGACAGATCCTCGGCGATCATCGCGCGTTCGACCGCCTGGGTGCTCCAGCGTTCGTCCCAGAGCAGCAGCGGCAGGTCGAGCACGGCGAGGTTCTTCGCCAGCTGCCGGACCGATTGGGTGCGGGGGGAATCGCTGCCGTCCATGTTGAGCGGTAGGCCAAGGACGAGGCCGCGGATGCGTTCGGCGGCAATAAAGGCCCGCAACTGCGCCAGGTCGGCGACGAATTTCGTCCGCGCGATCGTCGCATGGGCGCTGGCAAAGCTCCAGCCGGCGTCGCAGGTGGCAAGGCCGATGGTCTTCGTCCCGGCATCGAGCCCGGCCAGCCGGCCACCGTCGGGCAGGCCTGCGGCAAAGTCGGCGAGGTCGACGATTGCCAATATCAGGCCTTGGCGGTGCGCACCCGGCGCGGCTTCGGCTCGACAACGGGCTGGGCAAAGCGATCGAGCCGGCGTTCGACATCGGCGCGCAAATTGGCCCAGAACAGCGGGAAATCATAGACGTGATAGTTGTTGCCGGGCAGGACAAAGGCGGTGAACCCCGCCGGCGGCTCACCGATGTCGAGGATGCCAGTGGCGGTGCAGGCCGCGCCGATGGTCTTGGCCTGCAGCGTGCCGTCGGTGAAATCGGCGTTCGGCACCAGCGCGCCGAAATTGCTGCGCGCCGGCATCACGGCGCGGTCGCTGAGACCCGACAGCGGATTGGTGCACAGCATTTCGGTGCCGAGCCGGTTGGCGCCGGTCAGGCCCTGGCCGCGATCGAAGGCATCGCGGATCGCCTTGTAGTCGGCGGGCCGGGCAAAGCTCTGCCAGTTGAGGATGCAGCCGGTCTGGTCGGCG
>JANOCM010000222.1:0-7272 GCA_031412175.1 Alphaproteobacteria bacterium | reverse complement strand
TTCCGGGCGCCGCCCTGCACGCACTGGGGCTGGCTGGCGCAGGAGCACGGCCGATTCAACGCCGAGCCGCAGGAAGACCGCTATTACAACGTCTTCGACCTGGTGCGGGCGGCGATGCTGCGCAAGAAGATCGCGATCGGCGATGCCGAAATGGCGGCGCTGGTCGCCAATGTGTCCGACTATCCCACCCATTTCATCGCGCGCGGCAAGCCGGAGAGCAACAGCTACCGCTCGCGGGCGTTCCTCGACCAGGCCGTCGCTGTCGCGCGCCGGCCCGAATCCACGGCGACGCGTGCGGCCTTGCAGGCGCTGCTCGCCAACGCACCGACCGGGAAGCAATTCCTGCTACCGGCGGAATGGCGCGATGCGATCGTTGCCGCCACCGGCCATGATCTCGCCGCCGCCCCGGCGCTGCCGTTGCCCGCCATCGACCCCGGCGATTATCGCGCAATCGACAGACTGACGGCGCATTTCGCCAACATCGGCGATCTCCGCCTCCACGATCCGGCGCACACTGGCTATCTGGCGGGACTTGTCGCGGCACCCGATACACTGGCGCCGGCAACACCCGATCCCCGGCTGCGATTCCAGAATGATTTCGAGCGGGAACTGCGCAACGCGATGCAATTGAAGGCAGCAGCACAAGTGATCCAGACCGAGCTGGCGGCGTTGCAGCCGCTGTCGGCCGCGGCAGCGACCGCCTTGCGCGACTTCGGCGCGCTTTGCGCGCGGCTCGAAGGCAAGGCGGCGCCGACGGCGAAATGGCTGGCGGAGGCGCGGCGGCTGGTGGCAGCGCTACCCGCCGGCGTGGCGCTGCAGCAATTGCGGTCGTTGACCGCCAATCCGATTCCCGACCAGCCGCTGCGCATGGCGGGCCAGGAGTATCTGCGCGGGCTGATCTTCCTGTCGGCGGATTGGCCGGCAGCGCAGGTCGGGGCGTTGCTCGCCGATTACGCCCTCGCCAAATGCTACCAGACCGTGCCCAATTTCGGCATTCGCGCCGAACGGCTCGGCAATGCCTGCCTGTGGGCGCTGATCGCCCTGCCCGAAGGCGGTGGCGTGCCCTATCTGGCGCGGATGCTGGCGCGGGTGAAATACCCCAAGATCCGCAAGAAGCTCGACGCGGCGCTCAACGAAGCCGCTGCTGCTGCCGGCCTCAGCCGCGGCGCGCTCGATGAATTGAGCGTGCCGACGCACGGCCTCGACAGCGACGGCAGCATCACGATGCCGGTGGGCGACGGCGCGGCGGTCATCGCCATCGCCGGCAACCGCGATGTCGCGACGCGGTGGGTGACCGCCGACGGCAAGACCGTCAAGTCACCGGGTGTCGCCATGAAGGCCGACAAGCCCGGGTTGGCCGCCGCCAAGGCGCTGGCCGGCGAAATCGCCGCCGATCTCGGCGCCCAGACGGTGCGGTTGCAGCGCATCTACCTCGAAGCGCGCGACTGGCCGGTCGCCGAATGGCGCGTGCGCTACCTCGAGCATCCCTTGCTGCGCGGGCTGGCGCAGCGGCTGCTGTGGTGGCTCGATAGCGGCGGCACACGGGTCGCCGTGCTGCCGCGCGGCGACGCGCTGACCGATGTCGATGGCAACACGGTCGACGCCGTCGATGCCCGCATCGCGCTCTGGCATCCGATCGACGACGATCCGGCACAGGTGCTGCGCTGGCGCGACCGCATCGAGGCGCTGGCCATCGTCCAGCCGTTTGCCCAGGTCTGGCGCGAAATCTATCGCCTCACCGATGCCGAGATTGCCACCGGCACCTATTCGAACCGCTGGGCCGGGCACATTCTGAAACAGCACCAGTTCATGACGCTGGCGCGGCTGAATGGCTGGACGGTGACGCACCGCATGTGGGTCGATGCGCCCAACGACGCGCCGGCGCATATCGTGGTGCCGGCGCATGGCCTCGTCGCCGATTACTGGGTCGAAGGCGCCGGCGGCGACGATCCCGAAGTGCTCGACAGCCAGGCCTATGTCTATGTGGCGAGCGACCGGCTGGCGTTCTCGCGCATCGCCGCCGATGCCGGCGACAGCGCCTATGGCCCGGCGCGCAGCGGCGCCGTGGGAATCGCTGACGTGCCGCCGATCGTGCTGTCCGAAATCATGCGGCATTGCGACCTGTTCACCGCGGTGGCGTCGATCGCTGCCGACCCGCTGTGGCGCGACCGCGGCCGCGGCGCGCGCCATCCGACGAGCTGGGATCATGTCGCGCTGCAATATTGGGATCGCCAGAGTTTCGGCGACATGACCGAAGCGGCCAAGATCCGCCGGGCGTTGCTCGAACGCATCGTGCCGAAACTGGCGATCGCCGACCGCTGCCGCTTCGACGACGAGGCGCTGTGTGTCGAAGGCACCCGAAACGCCTACCGCATCCACATCGGATCGGCGGCGATCCAGATCATGCCGGCAAAACAGCATCTGTGCATCGTTCCCGCGGGCACCCCCGAACGCGATTTCTATGTGCCGTTCGAAGGCGATCGCACCCTGTCGCTGATCGTTTCAAAGGCCGTGCTGCTGGCGGCCGACGACAGGATCACCGATCCCGTGATCCTGCGGCAACTGGGCTGAATCGGGCCGGCAGCCAGCCCTAAAGAGGGTAGACCATCGCCACGTTGCAGCGTTCGTACTTTCCGCCATAGCGCGCCATGATGTCCCCGCTGTGCTCGAAACCGAGCTTCTCATACAGGTGGATCGCGGCCTCCGACCTGGTGTTGGTCAGCAGGTAAAGCTCGGTCAGTGTGCCGGCGGCGTGCATCGCGCGCGCCCGGGCGATGACACCGGCGAGCAGGAATTCACCCACCTTGCGACCGCGCGCCGCCGCCAGCACGCCCATCTTGGTCAATTCGAAGGCGCCGCCGCCCGACGGCATCAGCGCGCAGGCGCCGACGACGCCCAGATCGGGCGTGGCAGCGAACAGGATGTCACCGCCGCGGTCGATGATGCGTGCGCGCGGGTTGCCGAGCACGTCGCGATCGGTCGGCTCCAGCGTGTACATCGCTGCGATCCACTCGCTGTTGATGTGCTCGAATTCGGGTGCGAGGGCGTCGCTGTAGGGCAACAGCTGCAGCGATGGCACGCTATTCGTCATGCAGCACCGGCTCCGTGCGCAACGCCGTGTTGGTGCTGCAATAGGCGAGCAGCAGCGCCAGAGCCGCCGCGCCAAGGATATAGGGCAGTGTCGCCCCGACCTGGTAGAGCCCGATGCCGATCGCCGGCGCCAGCACGAAGCACGAGCCGTTGACCGAGGTAATGGCACCGGCGACGCCGCCCTGTTCGTGGCGGCCGACAGCAAGGCTGGCACCCGCGGTAAAGCCCGGCCGGGCGAAGCCATAGCCCAGTGACGAAAGCGCAAAGGCGATGACCAGCGTGTAGAAATCCTGGCTCAGCGCCACCCCGGCGGTGCCCAGCGCGGCGATGCCGGTGCCCCAGCGCATCAACAACGGCGGCGTCATCCGGAACAACGGGATCAGCCCCCATTGCGCCAGCAAGGTCGCGCCGGCGCCGGCCATGAAGACGATGGCGATTTCCTGCTGTGCGGCCATGGCGCTGCCGTGCAGCCGGTCGATGATCAGGAAGCCGAGCGCCTGGCCGGTGGCGGCCTGGATCGAACCCGAACAGAAGCCGAAGATCATGAACGGCAGCACGCGCGGGTCGCGCCACGACAATTGTGGCCCCCGCCCGGCGGCGGCGGCCTGCAGGCTGGCGCCGGTCGCACCACCGCTGACCGTGGGCTCGCTGGCGGCGGCGCCATGCGCGAGCCCGGCGCTTGCCGGCGCGGCCGCCCCGGCGCCGATGATCCCGGGAAAATGCGTCGGATCATCGTCGGGCAACCAGCGCCGCACCGCGACGAGCACGACGACGGCGATCGCCGCAAAGGCGAACAACGGCCCGGCGAGTCCGACGGCGCCGATGATGAACAGCGGCGCGATGGCGGGGCCGATGATGGTGCCGAGCCCGAACGCCGACGACAGCGTCGACAGCGCGTTGGTGCGTTCGGCCTCGCTCGTCCGCGCCGCGACATAGGCCTGGGCGGCGGGGTTGGAGGCCGAGCCGAAGATGCCGAACAGCGAGCGCAGGCCGGCGAACAGCGCAAAGGTTGCCAGCGGCACCAGCAGGCCCTTCAGCCCGGCGAGGATGACGATGCCGCAGCCGAGCATCGACACGCCGAAACCGATGACGCCGACCTCCATCAGCCGGCGGCGGCCGCGGATATCGGACTGGCGGGCCCAATAGGGCGCGCTGAACGTCCACAACAGCGCCGAGAATGAAAAGATGATGGCGACGAGCAGATCGGGGATGCGGATGACGCGGGCGATCGCCGGCAACACCGTCTGCAGCGCGGTATTGCCGGCGGCGACGGTCAGCAACACTGCGAACAGCACGGCGAATTCGCGGCGAGGCATGACAAAGCGCATCGGCGTTGCTTGGCCGACGCGGTGGCGCTTGCCAAGCGCCACCGCCAGAATTGTTATCGGTCCGATACCGTAACGTCCGCAAATTCCAGACAAATCGAGCCAACTATTTGTTGCATCCGGGTGACATTTGCTTGTCCGTAGTGGACGCTGCAGCGCAATATGACTAGGTTGAGTGCGACTCGAAAAGGGAGCGGTGGATGAAGTGCAGACTGGCGAGCCTGGCCGCGCTGACACTTGCCCTCGCCGCGTGTGGCGACAAGGAGGGCGGCGCCAGCGCAGGTGCCCCCGGCCAGGGTGGGCCGCCACCGACGGTTACCGTCGCCAATCCGCTGATCAAGCCGATCGTCGATTGGGATGACTACATCGGTCGCTTCGAGGCCAAGCAGAGTGTCGAGGTCCGCCCGCGCGTATCGGGCTATGTCGCCAGCATCAACTTTCGCGACGGCGAGTTCGCCCGTGCCGGCGACCTGTTGTTCACCATCGACCCGCGGCCGTTCCAAGCGATCCTGAACCAGGCCAGGGCCGAAGCGCAGCGTGCCCGCGCCACCGCCGCGTTGGCGCGCGCCACCTATACGCGGACCAATGGCCTGCTGGCGCAGAATGCCGTCAGCCGCCAGGAATTCGACACCGACAAGGCAACGCTGGCGCAGGCCGAGGCGGCGCTGGCGTCCGCCGAGGCGACCGTCCAGGCGCGCGCGCTCGATGTCAATTTCACCCGCGTCACCGCGCCGATTTCGGGCCGCATGTCGGATCGCCGCGTCGATGTCGGTGCCTTTGTCACCGCCGGCACGACGCCGATGACGACGGTGGTGACGCTCGATCCGATCCATTTCGTCTTCACCGGCTCGGAAGCCGTTTATCTCAAATACCAGCGCGCCAACCAGGCCGGCACGCGGCCGTCGTCGCGCGTCGCCCCCAATCCGGTCGAGATCCGGCTGGGCGACGAGAGCGAATATCGCTGGCGCGGCAAGATGGATTTCGTCGACAATGCCATCGAACTCGGCAGCGGCACGATCCGCGGTCGCGCCGTCGTGCGCAACCCCAGCGGCTTCCTCACCCCCGGCCTGTTCGGCCATATGCGGCTGCTCGGTTCGGGCGCCTACAACGGCATGCTGATCCCCGAAGATGCCGTCGTCACCGACCAGACGCGCAAGGTCGCCTATGTCGTCGGCACCGACAATGTCGTGGCGCCGCGCGTGCTGCAACTGGGCCCGCTCGTCGATGGCCTGCGCGTCGTCCGCGGCGGGCTCAAGACCGACGACCGGGTGATCATCGAAGGCGTCCAGCGCGCCCGCCCGGGCACCAAGGTCAGCCCCAAGCCCGGCAAGGTGGTGCCGCCGGCGCCCGGCACCGGCCCGATCCCGCCGGCGATCATCGAGCCGCCGGCGACCTCTGCCAGCGACGCGCGGAGTGTCGCGAAATGACGCCGGGCCGGCCCGCGCGCCCGTCCGCCGATCGGCGCGGCTGAACCATGCGCCTCTCGCACTTCTTCATCGACCGGCCGATCTTTGCCAGTGTCATCTCGATCCTGTTCGTGCTGGTCGGGATCGTCGCCTATCCGACACTGCCAGTGGCGCAATATCCCGAAATCGCGCCGCCGACGATCTCGGTGACCGCGTCCTATCCCGGCGCGTCGGCCGAAGTGCTCGCCGATACCGTCGCGGCGCCGCTCGAACAAGAAATCAACGGCGTCGAGGACATGATCTACATGACCTCGTCGTCGACCGGCGATGGCCGCATGACGCTCAACATCGTCTTCAAGCTCGGCACCGATCTCGATAACGCCCAGGTGCTTGTCCAGAACCGTGTCGCCTCGGCCGAACCGCGGCTGCCCGATACCGTCCGCCAACTGGGCGTCACCACGCGGAAGAATTCGCCCGACATCCTGCTCGTGGTGTTCCTCAGCTCCAAGAACGGCACCTACGGCACCGATTATGTGTCGAACTACGCGACCCTACTGCTCAAGGACCGGCTGGCGCGCCTCGATGGCGTCGGCGGCATCAATGTTTTCGGCGTGCGCGACTATGCGATGCGCATCTGGATCGATCCCGAAAAGGCCGCGTCGCGCGGGCTGAATGCCGATGAAGTCACCGCCGCGTTGCGCGCCCAGAACGTCCAGGTCGCTGCCGGCAGCATCGGCGCACCGCCCTTCGGCCGCGGCGGCTCGGGCTTCGAGCTCAACGTCCAGACCCAGGGCCGGCTGACGACACCCGAAGAATTCGGCAATGTCGTCATCAAGGCAGATGGCCGTGGCGTCGTTCGGGTCAACGATATCGCGCGGGTCGAGGTCGGCGCCCAGGATTATGGCACCAATGCCTATGTCGACAGCGTCCCCGGTGTCGGCATCGGTATCACCCAGCGGCCGGGATCGAACGCGCTCGCCACCGCCGATGCGATCATCGCGACGATGGAGGACGCCAAGAAGGATTTCCCCGCCGGGCTCGAGTATTCGATCCCTTACAATCCGACAGAATATGTCAGGGCGTCGATCGAGAGCGTTCAGGAGACTTTGGTCGAAGCCATCATCCTCGTCGTGCTCGTCGTCCTCATCTTCCTGCAGAGCTGGCGCGCCGCGATCATCCCGGTGCTCGCCATCCCGGTGTCGCTGATCGGCACCTTCGCGGTGATGGCGGGCTTCGGCTATTCGCTCAACAACCTGTCGCTGTTCGGGCTGGTGCTGGCCATCGGCATCGTCGTCGACGATGCCATCGTGGTCGTCGAAAATGTCGAACGCGAACTGAAACTTGGCCACACCCCGCGCGAGGCCGCCTATCGCACCATGGACGAAGTCGGCGGTGCGCTGATCGCCATCGCGCTGACGCTGTGCGCGGTGTTCGTGCCGACCGCGTTCATC
>JANOCM010000221.1:0-9412 GCA_031412175.1 Alphaproteobacteria bacterium | reverse complement strand
TAGGGCCACGCCTTGTTTTCGAGTGCTGCTTTTTCGAGCTCTGGGGCGCGAAGTTCGGTGGCGTTGCTCATCTGTTCCGTCTAGTCCTTCTCCCATGTTCTCTGGCGGCGATAGCGCTCACGCGCAACCCTGCAGCACGGCATGAGCTATCCAGCGCTCACCGCCACCCATGCCGGTGTCTGGATCGCCGACGCCGACGGCCGCGTCACCGCCGTCGGCCGCGGTGAGGCGATCCGCCGCGCCGGCGACACGCCGCATTTGATCCTCAACGCGCCCGTCATCGCCAGCCGGCTCGGCTATCCCGAACTGTCGGGGCTCGACCTGCTCGAACTTTTTGCTTTTCTTCACCCGGCGCGCTTTGCGGTGCCGACGCCGCGTGGCCTCGCGGCGGCGCTCGGCATCGATCTGCCGCAGGCCGACAGCGACGCAGGCTTCCTCGGTCGGGCCGCGGCGGCGATGCTCGATACCGCCGACGATCCGGCCTGGCCCGAACGCCATGGCGCCTGGACCATCCTGCAATCGCTCGGCCGCCAGCGTTGGGCCTGGGCGCCGGTGCTGGCGCGGCGCATCAGGAAGCCCGAAACCCCCGAACGATCGGTATTCACCACCCTGCCGAAATGGGAAGAAACGCCGCCGCGCCCGGCGCCGCACAGCATCGCGTTGTCGGATGCCGCCATCGACGCCCGGCTCGATGCGATGCTCGGGGAAGGGGCCGAACGCCGCGACGGCCAGCGCGCCTACGCCCAGGCCGCCGGCGCCGCCTTCCAGCCGCGGCAGAGCGTCAACGCCCCCAACATGGTGCTGGCCGAGGCGGGCACCGGCATCGGCAAAACTTTGGGCTACCTCGCCCCGGCCAGCGGCTGGGCGCGCGCGGCGGAAGGCACCGTCTGGCTGTCGACCTATACCAAAGCGCTGCAGCGGCAATTGGACCAGGAGGCAGCGCGCGCCTATCCCGATCCGGCCGAAAAGCGTGCGCGTGTCGTCGTTCGCAAGGGCCGCGAGAATTACCTCTGCCTGCTCAATCTCGAAGACGCCGTGCAGGGCGGCTTTGCCAACCGCGCCCAGGTCTTCGCGCAACTGGCGGCGCGCTGGGCCGAATACAGCCGCGATGGCGACATGGTCGGCGGCGATCTGCCTGGCTGGCTGCCGGCGCTGTTCGGGCGGACGAGCTTTTCGGGGCTGACCGACCGCCGCGGCGAATGCATCTACGCCGGCTGTCCGCATTATCGCATCTGCTTCATCGAGCGCGCCACCCGCGCCAGCGCCCAGGCCGATCTCGTCATCGCCAACCATGCGCTGGTGATGATCAACGCCGCGCGCGGCCGCGCCGAAGGGGTCGCGCTGACCCGGCTGGTGTTCGACGAGGGCCATCATCTGTTCGATGCCGCCGACGCGACATTCGCTGTCGAACTGTCGGGGCGCGAGGCCGTCGAGCTGCGCAACTGGCTGCTCGGGCCACCGACGGCGAGCCGCGGCCGCCGCCGTGGCCTGTCGGCGCGGCTGTCCGACATCGCCAGTTATGACGAGTCTGCTGCTGCCGCGATCGAGCGCATCGGCGGCGCGGCGCGGGTGCTGCCAGGCGACGGCTGGCTGCAGCGCGTCAGCGGCGGCACGCCCGAAGGCCCGCTGGAGACTTTGCTGGCGGCGGTGCGCAGCCAGGTGCTGGCGCGATCGGAGGGCAAGGCCGGCGCCGATACCGGCTACAGCCTCGACACCGAAGTCGCCGAGGTGCTGGCAGCGGTCGTCGAGGCGGCGGGCGACGGGGCGACGGCGCTGGCGCGGATCAGCGCGCCGATGGCAGCATTGAAGGCGCGGCTCGAGGCGCTGCTCGAGGATGCACCCGACTGGCTCGACGGCAGTGCCCGGGCGCGCGTCGATGGCGCCATCGCCGGACTGCGGCTGCGCGCCGAAACCATCGCCGCGTGGACCGGGCTGCTGGCGCGGCTGGGCGGCGCCGCCGACCCGCAATTCGTCGACTGGTTCGCGCTCGAACGTATCGACGGCCGCGAGTTCGACGTCGGCATCCATCGCCATTGGCTCGACCCTATGCAGCCCTTTGCCCGGGTGGTGCTGGAGCCGGCGCACGGCGTGCTGGTCACCTCGGCGACCTTGCGGGCGCGCAGCGATGGCGACGACTGGAGCGATGCCGATGCCCGCACCGGCGCCAGCCGGATCAGCCTGCCGGCGCGGCATTTTTCCGCGATCAGCCCGTTCGATTATGCCGGCAACGCCCGGGTGCTCGTCGTCACCGATATCAAGCGCGGCGACACTGCGGCCTTGGCGCATGCCTATCGCTGCCTGATCGAGGCGGCGGGCGGCGGCACGCTAGGGCTGTTCACCGCCATCTCGCGGCTGAAGGCGGTGCACGCCCGCATCGCCGATCCGCTCGCCCGCGCCGGGCTGCCGCTTTATGCCCAGCACGTCGATCCGATCGAGACCGGCACGCTCGTCGACATCTTCCGCGCCGAACCGCGCGCCTCGCTGCTCGGTACCGATGCGTTGCGCGATGGTGTCGATGTGCCGGGCGCCTCGTTGCGGCTGGTGGTGATGGAGGGCGTGCCTTGGCCGCGCCCCACGGTGCTGCACGCGGCGCGGCGCGCGGCGGGGGGCGGCACCGCCTATGACGACCGGGTCACCATGGGCCGGCTGGCGCAGGCGTTCGGCCGGCTGATCCGCCGCGCCGACGATCGCGGCACCTTTGTCCTCATCGGCCCGGCCGTGCCGTCGCGGCTGCTGGAGGCGTTCCCGCCCGGCACGCCGATCGATCGCGTCGGGCTCGACGACGCAGTCGGGCTCGTTGCGGCGGCACATCATGGCTTGCCTCGACCCGCCGACCCGCGCCATGGTGCTGCCGAAACGGCGGGCTCTGGTGCCGCCGACACGGCGGTCGGGGAGCGCGGGTGAAGACGCTGACGTTGCTGCGGCACGCCAAATCGGGATACGACGACCCGCTGCTGCGCGATTTCGATCGGCCGCTCAACGATCGTGGCCGGCTGGCCTCGGTGACAATCGGCAAATGGCTGCGCAAGGCGCGCGGCAGCGGCGAGATGCCCGATTTCGACCATGTCGCCGCCTCGCCGGCGGTGCGCTGCAAGCAGACAATCGATGGTGTCGAAAGCGGGATGCGCGGCCGGCTGGCGCCGATCTATGAAAAGCGTATCTACCTGGCGTCATCGGCGACATTGACCGAACTCGTCGCCGGTTTTGCCGATCATCACCAGCATGCGCTGCTTGTCGGCCACAATCCGGGGCTCGAGGATCTGCTGCTCGAACTGGTGCCGCCGGGCAGCCGGCTGCGCGAGGAGGCCGAGCTGAAGTATCCGACCGCGACGCTGGCGCGGCTCGATCTCAACATCGACAATTGGGCCAAGGTCGATGGCGGCCGCGCCGTGCTCGGCCAGTTTATCCGGCCGCGCGATCTCGATCCCTCGCTGGGGCCTGACGATTAGTCAAAGTTGTCCGGACAAACTTGCAAAGCGCGCCGTTTCTGCTTTCAATGCCGGCATGAGAATCCTGCTCGCCCTGCTGCTCGCCGCCGCCGCGCCAGCCATTGCCCAGACCGGCAAGGCCGCTGCCGGCGTCGAAACGCCGAAACAGCGGCTGCCCACCGATGTCCGCCGGTTGACCATCCTTGTCCGCGACATGGACAACAGCCTGAAGCTCTATCGCGATGTCATCGGGCTGCAGATCAATTACGACCAGCGGCTGACCGTCTCGGGGGTCGCGCTGCCCGCCGGCGTGCCCGGCAACAAGGTGCGGCTGGTACTGCTCAACGGCAACGATCCCTTCATCGGCTGGATCGGCCTGATGCAATATTTCGACCCGCCGCTGCCCGCCGCCGATCCCTATCCGAAACGCCTGCAAGCCGGCGGCCATGTGCTGATCCTCAACACCGACGATGCCGCCAAACGCTGCGAAATGGCCAAGGCCGTGCCGGGCGTCACCTTCACCGCCGAAGTGCGCGAACAGGTCTATCCCGGCCGCAACGGCGGTCCCGCCATTCATGTCATGGGCTGCAACTTCTTCGATCCCGACGGCACGGCGATCGAAATGAACCAGATCGTCGAGGCCAAACCCTAGTCGGGGTCTTGTGCCGCGGCCTTTTCCGCCTTTCGGCGATCCTTTTCGGCCTGTTTCGCAGCCTTGGCCTCGGCTTCCTCCTGTTTGCGGATTGCACGCCCGCGGTTGCGGTCGGCCTCTTCCTGGGTCGTCGTCGCCGAATCGACAGCGACGTCGATACCGGCACCGACAAGCTTGATGGGCGCCGTGACGATCGTCGCCGCCGTGCTGAGGCAGCCGGTCAGGAGAATCGGGAACAGGCAGACAAGGAGGCGCATGGAGCGTCCTTAGCCCATGCAAGCTTAACCCAGCGCCAACAATCGCGGGATGGCGGCGCGAAATGGAAAAAATCCCTTCGTCGCCAGTGGCCAGGCCAGGGCGTCCCAGTCGCGGCGCAGCCGGACAAGGCGCACGCCATCGGCCGCCAGCGCTGTGGCCAGTGTTTCGAGCCGATCGGCCACCGGCCCGACCGGGGCTTCGGCGGTCACCACCTGTTGCAGGCGGTGCTGCGCCGCCCAGGCGCGCATCGCCTCGATCGGCGCCGCTTCGTCGATCCGGTCGGGCGCGCAGCCGGCGTGGTGCGCTGCCCGCGCCAGGCCGTCGGCGAGCGCCGCCTCGGCATGGGCGCGTTTCAGGTCGCTGGGTTCGCCGCCGATCCGCTGGGTCGCCGCAACCGCGACGAGCGCCGGCAGCGGCAGGGTTTCCGGCGACAGGTCGGCGGTGGAGACGAACAGGCCGGTGCGCAGCGACCGATCGGGGTGCGCCGGCGCCCGCACGCCGGCGGCCGGCGGAACGTCATCGGCGGGCAGCGGATCGGCGGTGCGCGCCAGCGGCTCCGTGACGGCAAAACGCCCGCCGCTGCTGGCGCGGATGATGTCGGCGCGCGCCAGATACGTCTTGCCGGCGGTCTGCAATCCGGCGACCCAGCGCCACGACAACGTGTTCGACGCCGGGCAGGCATCAAGCAACTGGCGGTAGAACAGGTCGGCGCCAAGCTGCCACGGCAGCCGCAGGGTAAAGATCCAGATGCTGGCAAAGCTCATTCGGGCATGGTTGTGCAGCCAGCCGGTGTCGCGCAATTCGCCCACCCAGGCGTCGAAGCAATCGATGCCGGTGCGGCCGTTGACGGCGTCGGCGTATCGGCGTTGCAGGCTGCGATCGTCGCCGAGCGTGATGGTCAGCGCCTCGACATCAGCGCGATAGCGCCGCCAGACCGCCGGGCGCTGTTCGAGCCAGCCGACCCAATAGGTGCGCCAGCAGACTTCCTGGATGAATTTTTCGCCCGCCGCGAAGCCGTGCGCGCCGACGACGCGGGCGCAGACTTCGGCCTCGGTGACCAGGCGGCGGCGGATCGCGGGGGACAGCCGCGAGGTGGTGCCGGCGGCGTCCGGCCCGGCATCCTGGTTGCGGTGCGCGGCATAGGCGCGGCCGGCGAGCGGCAGGAATTCATCGAGGCGGGCAAGTGCTTCGGCGCGGGTGGCGGGGTATGTCATCGCCGCGCCATACACGGCCGGCGACCTGTTATCGGCTGGCGCGTTGTCGCGGCGTCAGACCGTGAAGCTTTCCCCGCAGCCGCAGCTGCCCTTGGAATTGGGGTTTTCAAAAACGAAGCCGGCGGCGAAATCGTCTTCCTTCCAGTCCATGCGGCTGCCGATAAGGTACATCAGGCTGCCGCCGTCGATGAACAGCGTGCCGCCCTCGGTGGTCACGGCTTCGTCGCCCGGCTTTGCCTCGGTGACATAGTCGAGGCTGTAGGCCAGCCCCGAGCAGCCGCGCTTGGGCGTCGTCAGCCGCACCCCCGCGGCCGGCTGCGGCGCCCTGGCGATGATTTCGGCGATACGCCGCGCGGCATTCTCGGTCACCGTGATCGGCGCCGGGCGCGGGCGGCGAAGTGTGGAGACTTCCATCACAGCATTCCCATCTCGAGCTTGGCTTCGTCGCTCATCTTGCCGGGGTCCCACGCCGGGTCCCAGACGAGATTGACTTCGGCCGAGGCGACGCCGGGCACGCTCATCACCCGCATCTCGACTTCGCCGGGCATGGTTTCGGCAACCGGGCAGTGCGGGGTGGTCAGCGTCATGGTGACGACGGCGTGGCCATCGGCGATCTCGACGTTGTAGATGAGCCCGAGATCATAGATGTTGACCGGGATTTCCGGGTCGAAGATCTGGCGCAGTGCCGCGACGATCTCGGCCACCAGGTCGCCGCCGGGGGCATCGAGCGGCTCGATTTCGGGCGCTTTGGTCAGGAAACCTTCGAGATAGTCGGGCTTGCGGTCGAAACCGCCTTCCGACGCGCGCAGCGGCGGCGCTTTCGGCACCGGTGCGGCCTCGCTGACTTCTTCCACCTTGTATGCGCGTTCGGTCATGCGTCTTTCCCCGAAGTGCCGAATATCCGTGTCACCCGTTCGACGCCGGCGGCTAGCCGCGCGACATCACCCAGGTCGTTGTAGATGCCAAAACTCGCCCGCGCCGTTGCCGGTACGCCGAGCAATTGCATCAGCGGCTGGGCGCAATGATGCCCGGCGCGAATGGCGACGCCGCTTTCATCCAATATGGTGCCGATGTCGTGGGGATGCACCCCCTCGATGGCAAAGGACAGGATGCCGGCGCTTTTTTCGGGGCCGAACAGCGTCACCGAATTGATGCGGCCGAGCGCGGCGCGCGCCGCCGTCACCAGCGTCGCCTCATGGGCATGAATGGCATCGAGGCCGATCGATTCGACATAGTCGATCGCGGCGGCCAGCCCCATGACACCGGTGATGTGCGGCGTGCCGGCCTCGAACCGCTGCGGCGGCGGGGCATAGGTGGTGCGCTCGAACGTCACTGTCTCGATCATCGCGCCGCCGCCCTGCCACGGCGGCATCGAAGCGAGGATGTCGGCGCGGGCCCACAGCACGCCGATACCGGTCGGGCCATAGAGTTTGTGGCCTGAAAACACGTAGAAGTCGGCGCCGAGCGCCTGCACGTCGAGCTTCAGCCGGGGTGCCGCCTGGCAGCCATCGACCATGACCAGCGCGCCGACGCCGTGCGCCGCCCGTGCAATGCGCGCGATATCAGCGGTGCCGCCGAGCACATTCGAGACATGGGCGATGCTGACAAGTTTTGTCTTTTCCGTCAGCAGGGCTTCGAGCGCATCTTCGTCGATCCGGCC
The DNA here is from genome assembly GCA_031412175.1 of Alphaproteobacteria bacterium. Classification (GTDB taxonomy): domain Bacteria; phylum Pseudomonadota; class Alphaproteobacteria; order Sphingomonadales; family Sphingomonadaceae; genus Sandarakinorhabdus. The sequence goes on along the minus strand of JANOCM010000221.1, from coordinate 2,200 downwards.
ATCGGCGGTCAGCGGTGCAATGTCGATTTCGATGCCGGTGCGGTCGCGCAGCAACTGCCACGGCACGATATTGCTGTGGTGTTCGAGCGCCGACAGGATGATCCGGTCACCGGGCTGCAGCCGCTGGCCCCAGCTTTGCGCGACCAGGTTGATCGCCTCGGTGGCGCCGCGGACGAAGACCACCTCATTGGCCGACGCCGCGCCGATGAAGCGCGCCACCTTCTCGCGCGCCTCTTCAAAGCGCATCGTCATGGTGGCGGAGCGCTCGTAAACCCCGCGGTGGACGGTGGCATAGTCAGGACCATAGGCGCGGGCGATGGCGTCGATGACCATCTGCGGCTTTTGCGCGGTCGCGGCGGTATCGAGATACGCCCAGTTGCCGGCGAGGCCGGGGAAATCGTCGCGGCGGCTGTGCAGCGCCGGCGGGGGGACGTGGGCGTTCATGCCAGCAGCGCCGTGACGCGGGCTTCGGCGGCGTCGCGTTCACGCTCGTCGGCGAGGCTCTCGAGTGCATCGGACAGAAACGCCCGGGTCAGCAGCGCCCGCGCCTGCACGGGCGGAATGCCGCGGCTTTCGAGGTAGAAGAGCGCCGTCTTGTCGAGTTCGCCGACCGTCGCGCCATGCGCGCACTTCACGTCGTCCGCGAAGATTTCGAGTTCCGGCTTGGCATTGGCGGTGGCGCCGCGGTCGAGCAGCAGCGCCTTGAAGCTTTGCGCCGCATCGGTTTGCTGGCCGGCGCGGGCGACGGCGACCTTGCCGAGATAGGTGGTGGTGGCGGTGCCGCCGGCGACGCAGCGGACGACCTGGCGGCTGATGGCGCCCGGGCCGAGGTGGCGGACGGTGGTGACGATTTCGAGCACCTGTTCGCCGCTGGCGATGATGATGCCGCCGAGATCGAAGCGTGCGCCGGCGTGCAGCGCCACGTCGAGCGCGACACGGCCATAGGCGCCGCCGCTGTTGATGATGTGGAATGCCAGCGCCGCACCGGCTTCGACGGTGATGGCGAAATGCCGGATCGTGGCACTGCCGGGCGCGGCGTCCTGGATGACCATGCGGCTGGCAGTCTCGCCTGCGGCGACGGTGATCGCCTCGGGTGCCACCGGCCAGGCGCGCTCGACGGCGGCGATATCGCTGTAGCGCCAGTCCTCGAGGCGGCGGGTCGGAAGCGCTGTCATGCGGCAATGCTCACATAGCCGTCGCGTTCGAGTGTGTGCGCGAGCTCGGGCCCGCCCGTCCGCACGATCCGCCCGGCGACGAGGACATGCACGAAATCCGGCACGACATAGTCGAGCAGCCGCTGGTAGTGGGTGATCAGCAACGTCGCGCGGTCGGTCGAGCGCATGCGGTTGATGCCGTCCGAAACCACCCGCAGCGCATCGATGTCGAGGCCGCTATCGGTTTCGTCGAGAACCGCCAGCTTGGGCTGCAGCACCGCCATCTGGACCATCTCGTTGCGCTTTTTCTCGCCGCCCGAAAAGCCCTGGTTCACCGAGCGCTTGAGCATCTCATAGGGTAGGCCCAGGTCCTCGGCGGCCGCCTTGGCGAGCTTCATGAACTCGGCGCCGCTGGCTTCCTTTTCGCCACGCAGATTGCGCTGGGCGTTGAGCGCGGTGCGCAGGAACATCAGGTTCGACACGCCGGGGATTTCGACCGGATATTGCAGGCCGAGGAATACCCCGGCGGCGGCGCGCTCGTGCGGTGCCAATGCCAGCAGGTCCTGGCCATCGAAGGTCACGCTGCCAGCCGTCACTTCGTAACCGGCGCGGCCGGCGAGGACGTACGACAGCGTCGATTTGCCGGCGCCGTTGGGCCCCATGATGGCATGGACTTCGCCGGCATTGACCGTCAGCGTGAGGCCGTTGAGGATCGCCTTGCCGTCGATGGTGGCGTGAAGATTGTCGATCTTAAGCACTATTGGACCTTTGCGGGGGCCGCGGCCGGGGCTGCCGCGGTCTGGCGATTGACGATGGCGACGACGGTCTGCTGGCGCAGATCGTCCTCGATGGTGGCGATCGACGCTTCGGCGACCGCCTTCGACTGGTCGATACGGAACTTGGGATGGCCGATCTGGTGGAAGGCGATGACATCGGCCATCAGCGCGTTGCGCAGCGGCTTGCAGGCGAGGACGACGCGGTCGCCCAGCGTGCCGGCGGCGTCGGTTTTGACGTCGATTTCCTGCGCGCCGCGGGTAATGCAGTCG
>JANOCM010000220.1:0-22651 GCA_031412175.1 Alphaproteobacteria bacterium | reverse complement strand
CCGTTCCCGACATCGCGAGCCCATTGCTGATGATGTCCGGACCATGGTGCTCGACCGGGCGGATATGTGCCGCCTCGGCTTCGGCGCGTCCGCCGCCATTGATCAGCTTGAGACCGGTCAGGGCACAGCGCGAGTCATATGCTCGGAGTACGGTCTGCCGGAACACTCGGTCCCTTACGATACGCGAGCTGAGCTGGCTGACGCAGCTCCGCGCGTGCTCGTAGATGAAAGGGGTCTGCTCCTCCATCACGCCATACACGCCTGGGGTCGGCACAGCATCGACACGGGGGAGGGTCAAAGCGTTATCGGCGAGTCCAATCTCGACAATCCGATTGAAATCAGCCGCCGAAATCGGTCGTACTGCCGACTGCGCACGCCCGGAGTTGCGGCCGATTTCATTCAAGACGCCATGCTCGACAACCCCCAGCGGACCATTGAAAGGGACGGGGTTGGCAAAGTCGAGATAGCTACCGGGCTCGATGACTGCGATGAACATACCCGGCGCGCCAGGATCGGAAGTGACCTGCTGCACCTTCGCGACAGCGAAGTAGCCGCGTGTGTCACGGACCTTACCGGGCTCATAGTAAATGACCCAATCGTCGACGCAGGCTTGAACCCGGCCCAGATACTGCTTTGGAAACTGGTAGCGCTCAGCGGGGCTGTCATCATAGATCGAATCTGTGCGATGGATGAAGACGCCGAAAGCCATAGAGTGTAAGATGGCGAAGCAAAGAGATTTTAGACAGCTGCGAACTCAAAGCAGATCATGGTCGCGTTCGGTGACAAAAGCTGGCCGGTCGTCGCCATCTGGTTCGAAATTGCCAAGCTCAACGCGGTCACCCGCTGGCCCGGCTCACTGGCACCCTTGGGCGTTTCCCCTGCGGACAAACTTCGATGGGCTCATGCCCCAGACCTTCAATTCTTGAAGGAACTCGCGACAACCTGACGATATCCGTCTAGCCGACCGAACCTCCGCCTACTGAGCCATTGTACTTATGCCTGACGGGGATTTTGACCCAATGTCGGTCATCCAGCGCCGTTTGGTCGCTCCCCGAAAACAGACGCCAGTTAATCTAAATGCATCTCGCGCTGCGGCGGCCAAATGCCAAAATGATGCCGGGAACAGCCTGGATTGGGTCTTTGCAGCCGTTCCTAGCAGCGTGGGCTAGCGTCGGCTACTGGCCAGACCTGACGAGCTGGCGCTTGCTCGCGCGATATCGCCTACCGAGCAAAATGGTTGTCTTCCGCCCATCTGGCTCCGAGTGTCGCCGTACAGAAAGCTCAGGATCGATCGGGCTGATGCAATCTGACAGGTCCGCTAGATTAAAAACACTGCTTTTCCAGCGCTTTGCTTATCGAAATCGAGATAGGCCTTCGCGGCATCGGATAGCGTCCAAGTCTCGGTGAAGAGCTTGTCCACCTCCACGCCATGGTCGGCGACGAAACGGGTGCATTCGACCTGACCGGCGACCGAGAAGGTCCATGAACCCATGATCGTCAGCTGCTTGCGGATTATTTCCGGGCTCACGTTGAGGGTCACGTCGCCGCCCTCTCCAACGAAGCAGACAGCGCCCCAAGCCGCGGCACCCCGCACTGCGGTCTGGCGGCCCGCGGGGACCCCGGAGGTGTCGAGCACTTTGCTGGCACCTTTGCCGCGGGTTGCGGCCATGATCGCGGCGACCGCATCGCCGGCGCTCGAATCGACCGTGTGGGTCGCGCCGAAATCGCGAGCGCGGGCGGCGCGGCTGCCGCTGACATCGACGGCAATGACCTGTGCGCCCATCGCTACGGCGAGCTGGGTTGCTGAAAGACCGACAGGACCCTGACCGATAACGGCGACGGTATCTCGGGCGGTAACACCGAGGCGGGTCAGAGCACCAAAGGCGGTGCCAGTGCCGCAGGCGATCGCCGCGCCGGTACTGAACGACAGTTCATCGGGAAGAGAGACGATCGTGCTGGCAGGCACCTTCATGTAATCAGCATGGCCACCATGGCCGGTGACACCATAGACGACGGCACCGTGGTCGCACATCTGGGTCCAGCCGGTGCGGCAGTGATCGCAGTAGTTACACCCCTTGTAGTGGTGGACCATGACCCGGTCGCCGATGCGGACGCGCGCCTTATCGACTTCACTGCCGATGGCGGCGACGACGCCGCAGGGTTCATGGCCGGCGATGATCGGCTCGCCGAAGTCCTTGAGGCCAAGGGCTGCGAAGGCCGAGCCGGAGGGCGGGCGGTAGAACTTTAGGTCGCTGCCGCACATGCCCGACGCCTTCATCGCGAGCACGACCTCGTTGGGGCCCGGCTCGGGATCGGGGAAAGTGGCGAGCTCGAGCGTACGGTTACCGGTGAAAACAACGCCGCGCATGATTGTTCCTTGCTAGTCCAGCTTGATCCACACCGACTTGGTGTAGAGATATTCGTCGATGCTGCGCCGGCCACCCTTGGCGCCGTAGCCGCTCATCCGGAAGCCTTCCGACGCAACCGCCGGCTCGGTGGCGCCATAGCAGTTGACCCACAGCATTCCGGAGCGGACGGCGCGGGCCATCCGGTGGGCGCGGCCGATGTTCTGGGTCCAGACGGCGCCGCCGAGACCGTAGCGCGTGTCGTTGGCGAGCGTGACGGCATCCTCTTCGGTATCGAACGGGATCACCGAGGCGACTGGTCCGAAAATCTCTTCCTGCGCGACGCGCATGGTGTTGTGCACGTCCGACAAGACTGTCGGGGGCATGAAATAGCCTTCGGTCAGACTTCCGCCGAGGCGTTTGCCACCCGCGACCAGCGTTGCACCTTCGCCGTGGGCGATATCGATGTAGGAACTGACGCGGTCGAGCTGGCGCTGCGACACCAGAGGGCCGATCTGGGTAGCCGGGTCGAGCGTATCGCCCACCTTCATGGCGTTACCGAAGGCGGCTAGCCGCTCGACGACTTCGTCATGGATGCGACGTTCTACGAAGATGCGAGTGCCAGCGTAGCAGATCTGGCCGCTGTTATTAAAGCAGCCGGCCCCGGCTCCGGGGATGGCCCGATCGAGGTCAGCGTCGGCGAAGATTATGTCGGGCGACTTGCCGCCAAGCTCGACAGAGACGCGCTTCATATTGCCGGCGGCCATCTCGACGATGCGACGGCCGGTCTCGGTCGAGCCGGTGAACGCGATCTTGTCGACATCGGGGTGAGCAGCGAGCGCCGCGCCGGCGGTACGGCCGAAGCCCGGGACGACGTTGACGACGCCATCGGGAAGACCGGCCGATTGCATGATCTCGGCAAGCAGCAGCGCCGATAGCGGCGCATCTTCGGCGGGCTTGAGGATGAGCGCGCAGCCGGTGGCGAGCGTCGGGCCAATGCTCCAGAGCTGGGAGATAAGCGGGCCGTTCCACGGAATGATGCCGCCGACGACGCCGAGCGGGGCCTTGAGCGAATAGCTGAACATGTCGCCGGGAAAGGAGTTCGAGAGCGTCTCGCCGGCAATGCCGACCGCCTGCGCCGCATAGAAGCGCAGCGCTTGCAGCATGAAGCGCTTGTAGGTCGAGGTGCGCGCGATGGGCGCGCCCATGTCGAGCGTCTCGAGCCAGGCGAGTTCGTCAAAGCGCGCCTCGACGGCATCCGCGATGGCGAGCAGCAGGTTCTGCCTGTCGAAGGGCTTCCGGCGGCTCCATTCGCCATCAAGCGCGGTACGGGCGGCCGCGACGGCGCGGTCGATGTCCTCGGCATCACCTTCTGCCACAGCAACAAGCACTTTGCCTGTGGCGGGATTGATCGTGTCGAAGGTGCGGCCTGAAGCACTGTCAACCCAGCGACCGCCGATAAACAGCCGTCGCGGGCCGGCCAGGAAGGGGTGAAGACCGCTGGTATTCATCAGTGTGCTGTCAGCCGCATCTCGGGGAACGGCGATTCGCCTTCCCGCGCGATCTCGGTGGAGACCTGCACATGGCAGCCGGGGCAGCAATAGCGGCGCAGCACCATCGGCTCGTCCATGAACAAATGCGGATCGGGCGACGACGGGATACTGGTTACCGGATCATCTCTCACGAGCGCACCGTCCTTGTAGGCGCCGGCATAGCCGCAATAACGGTGGCCGCAGTGGCTGCAGGCGAGGATGCGCTCCCCGTCGCGGTCGGTGGCGACGATGTACTCGTGGACCATCACATCGTCGCCGCCGGTTGCGGGCGTGCGGTCGGTCGTGCCGGCGCCGACCGGTGTCCAGCCGGCCTTGTCAGCCCGCAGGGTGGCGCGGCGGGCTTCGGTGGCGGCCGCGTCCGCGGCGTTACCATCGAGGATGACGCCATAGATGCGGTGTGCGGCATCGGCCGACACGGCGCCGAGATACACATCCTGCGCGACGAGCGAGGGGTCGCGTTCGAGAGGGTCGCCATAGCCACCGCCGCCGCCGATCCGGACTTCGAAGATGTCGCCAAGGTTGAGATCGGTGCCGTTCGACTTTGCCCGCAGGTTCAGCGTTTCCGCCGAAGCGATCTCGGCAAGCGCGGACGGCAGCCTGCTGTCCTCCATCCAGGCGGTGAGGTCGGTGTCGCGCAGGATCGTGTAGTGACCGGCGGGCGACGGATAGCCGCCGAACAGGCCGGGTCCGTTCATCGTGGTGATGCTTTGGCCGCCCGAATTGGTAACGATCGAGATCGGACCCTTGGCACGATAGGGGGTGATCGCCGATCGCAGCCCCGTGCCGCCGCGCCATTTACCAGCGCCGCCGCTGTCGGTGTCGTCTTTCCGGTGCAGGTAGAGGATGGGGTACCATTGTTCGATCAATTCGACGTTGAGGATCATCGACAGCGGGCTGTAGGTCGGGCCGCTGGCGTTGACGCCATCACCGAAGGAGCGGGCGCCCGAACCGGCTGCGAAGCTGTCCAGAATGGCCTGGCCGAAGTAATTGCCGCGGTCGTCATAGCCGACCAGCACCGGCAGCACGAAGTCACCGCAGGGCGCGACCAAATCTGCCTTCTGGTCGGGATCGCATGCCATCATGCGCGACAGGATCGCCTGCACGGCGTTCATCATCGGCACGGTCTGCAGGATGCCGCCGCTGGTCGCCGTCGGATGGTTGACGCACGTCAGCAGGCCCGGCGTCGGCGCATAGTCGATCTGCCGTTCGCTCCCGCCGTAAGCGAAGAGCTGCTCGTAGAGCATGGCGACGGAGATGATGCCGGTGATCGAGCCAGACCATGAGGTGAAAGGGATGCCGTTGGTGCCGGGTGTCTGGGCATCGGTGCCGGCATTCTCGACCCGGATGCGGTCCCCTGTCTTGGTGATCGTCAATTGCGTGCGCTGGGCGCGGCGGTCGCCGGGCAGGGCCTCGTCGATGTAGCGCGTTTCCGACCAGACACCGTCGGGAATAGCGAGCAGCTTTTTGGCAAAGCTGTTCTGCGCCTCGTCGAGCATCTTGCGCATCGCGGCCTTGACGGTGGGTGCGCCGAAGCGCTTGCACAGCGCCAGCAACTGCTCGCGGGCGAAGACGACCCCGGCGATCTGAGCGCGCAGGTCGAGAGCAACCATGTCGGGCAAGCGGGACTGGCGCAGGTAGAGCGCCTCCAGATCCTTCCGCATTTCGCCCTTTTCGATCAGCTTGAAGGGCGGAAGCACAACGGGGTCGGAGTACACGTCCTCGGCGTTCTGCGGCCAGCCGCCAGGGACGATGCCGCCGAGATCATACTGGTGGCCGGCATTGGCGACCCATGCGAACAACTGCCCGTCGACGAAAACTGGGCAGGCGAACAGCACGTCCATCTGGTGGCAGGCGGCAATCCAGGGGTCGTTGCAGCAATAGACATCGCCGTCGTCGATGCCGGGCTGGCCCGAATAATTTTCGAGGATGTATCGAATGCCGAGCGGTGCACCGGCATTGAGGAACTGCACATAGGGGGCGTTAAGCACCACCTCGGCGTCCTCGGTCAGGATCGACATGTTGAAATCGAGCGTGGCCAGCACCGGGGAGCCGGAGATACGGGTGATCGTCTCGCCATGGGCGATGTTGATTGTCCACAGTTTCTGACGGATGACCTCGTAGTCGGTCGGGTCCAACGCGTCGGCGGTATCGCGGTGGAAAGCCAGCTCGGGCGCCACGCGCTGCCGCCAGTCGCTGCGCGGGCGGTAGCTCTGTGTCCGGCCGGTCCAGGCGCGATCCTCCGCGGGCAGGATATCGGAATCGCTCATGTCACGCCTCCTCGCCAAGATCGATGACCACGCTGCCGGTGACGTGGATGCGGGCGGTGCCGCCGAACGGCACGACTATCGTCGTGTCGGGAAATTCCAGGATGGCCGGGCCGGGCGTTGCACTACCGGCCACCAGCGCGGGGCCGTCGAACACCGGTGTCGGGTGCGGCTTCGGCCCCCGTTCGTACCAGATAACATCGCGGCGTCCCTTGGCGGCGGTGGCGCCGGAATGGCCCTGGACGATGTGCCCCATGTCCACGTCACTCAAATTCGCCCGGCCGTGGACATGCAGCGCGGTAAGCTGGAAGCCCGCATCGGCATAGCCGGCGCCCTTGCCGAACAGCCGTTCGTATTCGGCCTCGAACGCGGCGACCATGCGGCCGACAGCGGCAGCGTCATAATCGCCGCCTTCGACGGAGACCAGCACCTGGTTGATCTGCAGCGAATAGCGCAGCTCGGCGAAGTGCTGGAACTCCACCGCTTCGGCTGCTACGCCCTGGGCGGTGAGGCGCTCGCGCACCTGTGCTTCAAGGTGGCGCCACCGGTCGCTGATCGGCTCAGGCGGGAACGGACTGGCCATGCCGACCGCGGCCGATTCCGTGACTAGCGCGTCCGACGCGCAGATACCGAAGGCCGACCAGCCGGCAGCGAGGTTGCTGAGCGGCACGACGCACTGGCGCATGCCAAGGCTCTTGGCGATGCCGGCGCTGTGAAGCCCGCCGGCACCGCCAAAGCCGTAGAGCGCGAAATCGCGGACGTCATAGCCTTGCTGGGTGACGGTCAGCCAGATTGCGTCGCCCATCTGGCTGTCGACGATGCGGAGGGCGGCGGCGGCGGTCTGGCGCGCGTCGAAGCCCAATGGCGCACCAACGCGGCCAAGGGCCTCGGAGGCAGCGGACACGTCTAGCTTGATGCGACCGCCGAAGAAATAGTCCGGGTCGAGATAGCCCAGGACGGCGGCGGCGTCGGTGACCGTGGGCTCTGTGCCGCCGCGCCCGAAGCACACGGGGCCGGGGCGGGCGCCGGCGCTGCGCGGCCCGACCTTGATAACTTCGCCGTCGGTGCGGATGATGCTGCCGCCGCCGGAGCCGACGGAGCGGACATCGAGCGTCGGTACAAAATATTCGAACTGGCCGTGGCTGGCCGTCGGGCGACGTACCGGCGTGCCATCGAAGATGGTGCCGATGTCGAGCGTGGTGCCGCCGATATCGGCGGTAACGACGTTCCTGTTGCCGCCTGGGGCGGCGGCCGCGGTGGCGAGGCCTGCGGCGCCGATCAGCCCGGCGACAGGACCGGAGCCGATAGTCAGGACGGGAAGGCTGCGCGCATGGCCGGCATCGATCAGGCCGCCGGTGCATGACATGATCTGCAGGCCACGGGTATAACCGTGGCGGACGAGATCGACCTCGAGCTGGCCGAGATACGCGGTCATCGGCGGGCCGATCATCGCGTTGATAATGGTTGCGACGGTGCGTTCATACTCGCCGACGCGGGGCGAGACCTCCGACGAAATCGAAACGAACAGCTCGGGGGCCATTTCGGCGATAATGGCGCGCAGCCGAAGCTCGTGCGCCGGGTTGGCGGTTGACCAGATCAGCGACACAGCGATGGCCTCGACGCCCTCGGCGATCAGTTCGGCGATCGCGACGCGGGCGGCGGCCTCGTTCAGCTTGACTAGCGCATTGCCGTCGAATGTGACGCGCTCGTCGATTTCGCGACACAGCGACTTGGGTACCAGTGGCGCGGGCTTCGTCTGCTTGGCGACGTGAGCGATGTACTCGGCCGGCATCCATTTCAGCCGACCGCCCGCTCGCATGATGAAGGTGGCGTCCGCATGGCCTCGGGTGGCGAGCAGCCCGACCCGGGCCGTGCGATGCTCGACGAGCGCGTTGGTGCCGACGGTGCAGCCATGATAGACATGCGCGTCGGCGAGCATGGCGTCGAGGCCGATGCCGTGCATTCCGGCCGCCGCTTCAAGCGCCGCGATGAAGCCGGTCTGGAAATCGGGCGGTGTCGACAGCGCCTTGCCGATGTGGATTTCGGTCGCCGCTCCGTCTGGCGCGGTGCGCAGCGCGACGCAATCGGTGAAAGTTCCGCCGATATCGACGCCAACGATGAAACCCACCGGCACTCGTCCTTCTTGTTGTCGGGCCGGCCGGGGGGACCCGGCCGGCTCCCTCGATCAGTATTTGACCCCGATCGTCACGCCGTAGGACGCCGGCAAGCCGGTGTAGCGGGTCGTAACGTCGAGAAACTGGTTGGAATTGGTGAAAAAATATTTGTTGAAGATGTTCTTGCCCCACAGCGTTGCGCGCCAGCGGCCGCTCTCGATGCCCAGTCGCGCATCGACGGTGGCATAGGCAGGCAGCACGAACGGGCGGTCGATGCCCGGCTTGATGCGGTTCGAGGCTCCGGCGGGGAACGCGATATCCTCGCCATTCAACGTCGACACGGTCCGCGACTGACCACGCACGCTGGCGCCCGCCACGAGCGTGAGCGTCGAAGTCATCTCGCCCCGATAGTCCATGTTGATGCCGTAGGACCATTCGGGCGTGAACGGCAGCGGGTCGCCCGCGAAATTGGCCGTGTTCCCGTAGACCGTCGGCCCGATATAATCGGTGACGCGCGAGTTCAGGTACGTCACCGTGCCTTGCAGGCTGAGGCCCTGGAGCGGGCGCACGGTGACATCGGCCTCGGCACCCCAGACTCGCGACTTGGGCACGTTGATGAGGATGTCGAGCACGTCGAACACCGGATCCACGATCTTGCCGCGTATCTGCTTGTCCTTGTAGTTGTAGTAGAAGGCCGCGCCGTTGAACTGCAGCGCGCCCAGGGTGGCCTTCAGGCCGGCCTCATATGATGTTACGGATTCCTGGCTGACCGGCTGGTACTGGGCAAATGTCGAAGCAGAAAGCGTCGGATAGCTTCCGGTCTTGTAGCCCCGCGAGACGTTCGCATAGAGCAGCAGGTCGTCGCTTGCCCGGTAATCGAGCCCCGCCCGCCACGAAAAATTGTCTTCGGCGAGAGTCGACAGGAACCGGTCGCCGGGGACGCCTTGGTTATTGAGCACATAGCAGTCGCCGGTCCCGATCGGCGTGAACGGCACCGATCCGAGCAGGCCCCCGAGGATATTGAAAAGGTCCGCGACATTGCCATCGCCATTGGCCGTGCCGCACAGGTCGGCCCGGATGCGCGAGTTGGTGTATCGGCCGCCGAGCTTGACTGTCAGCCGCGAGCCGAGGTCGTATTCGGCATTTCCGAAGACCGCATAATTTCTGATCTTCTGGGAGACCTCGCTGCCCGTGGTGTTGATGAAGAGCGTTCCCGGATTTGATGATGAGCCGTTGCCGAAATTCAGCGTCTGGTTCTCGAACGTCCGGCTATCTTCGTAGTTAGCACCGAACACCCAACGGAAATCGGTTTTGCCAGCGCTGGCGAGCCGAAGCTCCTGGTTAAACGAGGTGATCTTGCCGTCGCTGGGCCCAAGGTTGGCAACCTGCGGGGCCATGCCGTCCTTGTCGGTGTACAAGTCCTGCTTGAAGTCGTTGTACGAGGTCAACGAGGTAAGGGTGATGGCGTCCGACAAGTCGATATCGGTCCGTAGCGAAGCCTGGAGCAGGCGCCGGTCGGAACGCGGGCTCAGCGCCCCAGGCGTCCAATCGGCGGCGCGGACGTCATCGGGCGCAAAGGGGTAGTTGAGGACCACAGCCTGCACGTTGGCCGGCTGCTGCGGGCGCACACCGATATACTGCGGAGCGGTCGGCTCAGACGTGTCCTTCCAGCCATTCAGGCTCAGCAGGAACCGTACGGAACTGCTCGCCTCCCAGGCCGTTGTCAGGCGTCCGGCGAAGTATTTCTGGGCGCCGTTGCGGTCACCCGGGCGTGTGTAGCTTTGCTGCCAGCCGTCCATCGTGGATCCGGTGACGGCGAGGCGCATGCCGAGGGTGCTGGTCAGCGGGCCGCTGACGAAGGCGTTGCCCTCGATCTGGTTGAAGCGACCGTAGCTTATGTCGGCACCTGCCTCAAAGTCCTTGGTCGGCTTTGCGGCGACATAGTTGATCGCGCCGCCGGTGGAGTTCTGGCCGAAGAGTGTGCCCTGAGGTCCCTTCAGCGCCTCGATGCGTTGCAAGTCGAAAGCCGAACGCATCGTCAGTACTGGAAACGGCAGCGGCACCTCGTCGACGTAGACGCTGACGGCCGGATAGACGCCCAGCGACTCCTCGTTGAAGCCGACGCCGCGCAGCGTGAAAATAGGTGTGTTAGTGCCACTCTGGGCGTATTGCAGGCCAGGGATTGCGGCGGCGACATCCTGCACCGAGGTGATGCGGCGGTCGGCGAGTTGCTGGCCACTGAGGGCCGTGATCGTCAGGCCAACGTCGTTGAGGTTCTGCTCACGCTTGTTGGCGGTGACGACGATCTCGGCTTCGACGGGCGCGGTTGTCTCGGCTGCAACAGTCTGCGCCGACAACGGGGTAGCGCCCACCAGTGCACTTCCGCCAAGCAGAAGTGCTGCAAATTTCCTGTGCATTTTAACCTCCCCACATGATGGCCGTTTTCTTTGACCTTGGGCCGAAGATACGCCGAGCGTTCTGATCAGTCAATTGTTGGACCATTGATTTTGTCAGGCTTTATCGAGACCTCTGGAACAAGCCATTGAAGCTAGTTATCAGTGACTTAGCCTAGTCTCCGAGGCAGTTCGACCACCGCGCGACCGTTGGCGGTCACGTCGCCCAACTGATTTTCTACGCTGACGGCAAGTTCGACCAGACCGATACCGTCCTCGATGCGGGCATCGATCACTTCGGCGCGGCACCACGAGACATCGCCGAAGATGTTGGGCTTGCGCAGCGATACCGACAGGCTGCGCAGGAAGCCGCCATCGCCCATCCAGTTGCTCATCAGTTGCCCCAGCCAAGATATCCGCTGCGGACCGACGTCATAGCCGCCGGGCATGCCGACCTCGTGCGCCATCTTTGCCTCGGTATGCCCGCGCGCTGCGCTGTCCTGGGCGCCGGTCTCCGGGTTGATGAACGCATCGGCGGGATGGCGCTTGCGCTGCATGAAGGCGCGGCGGTGCGACTGGTAGCTGTGGCCGCCGCCGGAATACCAGCAGATCATGTCGGTGATCGTCAGCGGGCCCTTGAGCATGGGCTGGACATGGCTGCCGATGACGACGTCTTCCCAAAATCGCGGCGTCCGCCCCCGCAGTTCCTCGCTGTCGATGGCATGGCCAATGTGTTCCATTTCTTCGGCGGTGTAACGGTGGGCGGCCCGCGGTTCGTATTTCAGCCCGCCCGACGCCCTGGCGCGTGCCGTCCGGGCGGTATGCCCGAGCGCCCTGCACACGAGTTCGTTATCCTGGTTGCGGTAGAGCACCTCTCCAGTCTGGACGATGAACTTGCTCGCCTTGCCGCCTTGCTTCTCGACGGCGTCCAGCAGCCGGGCTTGCACGCGGAAGCTGTCGCGGTGCCGGATCGGCCTGTACCATTCCCAGTCAGTGCCGCCGTAGAGCCACTGGATGCCGCGCAACTTGGGCGCCACCACGGTCGTGTCGATGGTGTAGAGGAAACAGCCGGGCGCCAGTCCGCTGCCCCATTGGCTGGCCTGGCCATAAGCAGGGTCGCAGTACAGCGGATTTTCATCGCCCAGACCCCAGCAGAAATGCCGGACTGCGTCGGGCGACGCCTCGGTGTTCCAGGTCTGCCCGGTACGACGCAGCTCGACGCCGATCAGGCTCCGGGCTTCCTCCAGCGCGCCTTCCCACAGGGCGGGCGTCTGCGATGTCGCCGCTTCGGTCATTGCCGTAATCCCCTCAACTGATGACTCCTTCGCGCTTCAGCGTCGCGATCTCGTCGGGTGCCAGACCGAGCATTTGTCCAAACACCTGTTCGTTGTGCTCGCCCATCAGGGGTGCGCGGCCGGTGATCTCGGCAGCGAAATCGGAAAAGTGCCAAGGCGCGCGGAACAGTTCCTCCGACCCGTACCCTGGGATGTCGACGGCCGACTTGACCTTGCGGGCCGCCAGTTGCGGGTCGCGCCACATTTCTTCCACGGACAGGATGGGCGACGCGGCGATGCCGGCACAGCGCAGCCGCGTCACCAGTTCATCGCGTACCTGACCGGCCGTCCACGCGGCGATCATCGGTTCGAGCGTGTCGGCAGCGCACCGACGGGCAGCCTCTGTTGCTAGGCTTGCATCGGCGGCCCACGACGCGTCGACCGCGATATCACAGAACGCCGCCCATTCGGTGTCGCTGCGGATGGCGAGGCTGAGCCAATTGTCGTTGCCCAGCGCCGGGAAGATGCCATGGGGTGCGGCGTCGGGGTGGCGGTTGCCCATCGGTGCCGGCTGCCCGTGGCGCTGCGCCATCAGCAGATAGGGCGTGAGTGTGCCGAGCAGCGCCTCGATCTGCGAAAGGTCGATATGGAGCCCCTGCCCTGTCGCCCTTGCCTTGCGCAGTGCTGCCAGCACCGCCACCAGCCCGTGCGCGGAGGCGTTGGGATCGGCAAGGCCGACGTTGAGTGCCCCGATCGGCGCTTCGCCCGGATAGCCGACCAGCGCCTCGAGGCCGACGAAGCTCGACATCATCGGTGCATAGGCGCGCATCTGCGCAAGCGCGCCGAACTGGCCAGCCGCGGCCATCGACAGCATGACCAGACGCGGATTCCATGCCGACATCTGGGTGAAACCCAGTCCGGAACGATCCATCGACCCGGGCGACATGTTCTCGATGACGATGTCGCTAGTTTCCACAAGCTGTCGGATCAGGTCGACTGCACGAGGTTCCTTGGCATTCAGCGTGATGCCGAGCTTGCCATGGTTGACCTGGTGAAACATCGGCGACATTTCGCGGCTGGAGCCCTCGACGAGCGTCCCGGCGCGGAAGATTTTTCCGGACAGGCGCAGGTTGTCGAGCCGACCGCCGTGTTCGACCTTGATGACTTCGGCACCCAGTTCGCCGAGGATCGTACCCACCCAAGGCGCCGACCAGACCCAGCCGAAATCGAGCACGCGCACGCCGGCCAAGGGCTTGCCGCTATGACGCGGCACCACCGGCGCCGGGCCGCGCAGCAGATCTCCAGCCAAGTCAGGCGCTTCGGCGACGCGTGTTACGACGGCGCGGAACGGCAAGCCGGGGGCGGCGATGGTGGCGCCGTCCACGGAGAAATCACGGAAGAACTTGCGTGTCCCGAACTGCGGCGTAGCGATGACATCGGCAAAGCTGCGCACCGGCGCCACGATCAGATTGTTGGCCAGCGCCAGCGCTTCGAGCTCTGCCATCGTGTGCCGGGCGAGCCATGGCAACAGCAGCGCATCGACTTCCTCGGGATAATCGCGACCCATGGCCCGCAGGCTCTGGTAGCGCGGTTCCGAAGCCCAGGCCGGGTTGCCCATCACAGCGACGAAGCGTTGCCATTCCTCGCGGGTGCGTCCGCACAGGCAGACCTCGCCATCCTGACAGGGCAGGATGACATAGGGGTACGCACCGCCCGAACTCGACGCGCGGCGGCCGCTGCGATGCCATTCCATGCCGTGATGGATGTAGAAGCGGCAATTGCCGCCGACATAACTGGTCAGCACGTCGGCCAGCGCCACATCGACAAGTTGTCCGCTGCCACCGGCATCGCGGTAGTGGAGCGCCGCAAGGCAGGCTGCGGCGAGCATGGCACCGGCCTGATGCGCAGCGATGCCAGGAGGCAGGCTGAGCGGGGCGCGTCCCAGCTCGCCCAGTGCCCAGGCAACGCCGCTGATCGCCTGCGCATCGATCTCAGTGGCCGGCTGGCCAGCATAGGGGCCGGTGAGGCCGAAGATGCTGGCGACGCCGATGATGAGCCGTGGCAAGGCAGTTCGCACCGCCTCCAGCGGCCCGAGCAGTGCGACGAGGGCCGCGGCATCGTCGCAGACCAGCAGGTCGATATCTGCCAGCGCCGCAAGGGCGGTGCATTGGTCCGCGGGAACCGGCGCGGCCGTCTTGTCGGTCGCGAGCCAGTCGCGGGACAGCGACAGCGCCGTTTCGGCCTGTTCTGCATGGCTCCCCCACCGGGTCACGCTGGCGCCCATGTTCATCAGCAGTCGCGCGGCATAGCCTGCGGCGATACCCGATGTCGCAAGTTCGACGATCTTCAGCCCGTCCGGGGCTGGTACTTCACTCTGCATGGGCATCGAATGCTGTCCTTCCGGCCGCGTCGGCCCACAGATGCCAGCGCTCGGCATCCCGACGAAGCCCGAGTGTCAGTTCGCGGCCGCAATACATCGGCATGAGGTTACGGCTGTGCAGCCGGTCAGGCTCACGGCCGGCGACGCTGCGGAACATCTCGAGCAGAAACATGGCAGGAAGGCTGCCGTTCACGACCAGCGCCGGATAACCTTCGACGCCCATGGCATAGGCCTGGTCATAGTGGATGCGGTGCGGATTATCCGTGATCGCCGAATAGCGGAACAGCATCGGCTCGTCAGGCACGATGATGCGGAAGCTGTCCGCAACCGGGCCGGTCACGGCGGCGGGCGGTGCGAGCGGCGCGACCGTATCGGCGGCCGGGCGGAGCACATAGCTGTTTGTCTCGATGATCGCCGGGTCGGGATTGCCATCGATGTAAATGCGGTGCTCGACGCCGACGAGCGCAAAAGGCCCCGAACGGCCGGTCTTCATGACGACGCCGCCGCGGTCGCTAACGCGGCGGGCGCTGGCACCCAGCGGAATATCGGCGAGGAAGCGGATGTCGCGCCCGCCCAGCATAAGCCGCGGCAGCCCGATCGCCGGCATCTCGACCCCCAGGTCCGCAGCGCCATCGGCACGCAAGGCAGCCTGGCGGGTCGGCCGGTTGAACATCATCACATGCCAGCCGCGCGGCAGCGGGTCCCCCTCGCGCAGGGTGTCGGGATCGCGATCGAGCAGCGCCGCCAGCCGTCGCGCCAGTGGCAGCGTGCACACATCGTCGGTAACGGTGCGGCTAGGCGGGGAGTCGCCGGTCATGCTGCGAGTCCTCCCCCCGGCACTTCGATCGTTCTACCGACCCATTCATTGACGAGCATATCGGCAACGGTCGCGGGCTCGCTGGTGGAAAACAGCGCCCGGCTCCCGTCGGGCGTGTCCAGCAGCGCGACGGCGCGCGGTGTGGCATTCCGACCTTCCAGCACGGTATAGCCGGCGATGCGGCCGGTGCCCTGGAAGTTTGCCAGCACCGGTCGCTGCGGCATTTGCGCCGCCGCGGCACACGTCAAATCGCGTCGGGCAAAGCCCTGGCGCGGTCGATCGAGCGACCAGAGTCCGAAGCCCTGCTTGGTGACGATCCCCGACACGCACGACAGCAAGGCTGTGCGGCCTTGGCCGGCGCGCAGCAGTTCCACGGCACGGGCCGTCGCCTGCAGAAGATAGTTGTTGTACGGGCCACCCGCGAACGCCATGCCGCCGGTGATGGTGGCGTCGCGGTCATGGGGCAGGGCGATGGCGGCGGCAAAAACCTCAACGGCGAACGGAAAGCAGCTGTAGAGATCGACAAGATCGACGTCGGCGATGCCAAGTCCTGCCCAATCCAGCGCCGCCGCACCGGCCAGGGCGGCCCCGGGACATTCCGCCAGCCGCGCCCGCGCCGATACCGGCACCATATGATTGGCCTCGGTGCTCACGACCGGCCAGACCCAGCGCTGCTCCGGAACGCCGAGCTCGCGGGCGCGCGCCACCGAACACAGCAGCAGTGCCGATGCCTGGTCGACATTCCAGGTAGAGCAATGGGCACGATTGTACGGGTGCGCCTGGGATGGATTGGCAGCCGAGGCAGCGGCGATCGCGGCAGCATCCCAGCCGCGCCGGTCCCAAGCGTGAGGATTGGCCGCTGCAACGGCGCTGAGCCGAGCTCCCTGCGCCGCAAGCCGGTCGCGATGCTCGGGCGGTGTCCAGCCGTTGTGGGCGCGCCAAGCAGATTCAAGGATGGCATAAAGGCCGACCGGCATCTGCAGGCCGTGCTGCAGTTCGGCGGGGTGCCGCAATTCCTCGACCGGGCGCAGCAGCACGTCGGGATCGTCGTCTTGCTGGCTGTCGGCCAGCTCCGCGCCGGCGATGCGCGCGCGCAGGATGCGGTGCCCGGCGTCGGCTCCGGCGACGATCGCGCAATCGACGTCACCTTGCGCGATCGCTTCGCAGGCCTCACCGATCAACGACTGCTGCAATACGCCAACGGTACTGAGCACGGTAAGTGCGCGCGGCGCGCCGATGGCGCGCGCGATGGCTCCTGCAGGATTGCGATAGGCCCATCGGCCCCGCGGCACGCTGACATAGCCGACGCCGTTCAGCGCTGCCGGCGTTCCACAATCGGCACCAGCCGCCTCGACCGCCTTGAGCATCAGCGCCAAGGGCTCCAGGGCCCGGCTATGATCGGCCTCGCGGCGGGATGCCACGCCGGCACCGATCAGAACAGGTTGGTTGTCGGGGTTCATGCAACCGTGCCTGTGCGGCGCGGCCGGGTGGGCAGCGGCATCGTCGCCAGCCGGTCGCGCAGCACAGCCTTTTGTATCTTGCCGTTGGCGTTGCGCGGCAGCGGGTCATGCCCGGCAAAAACCAGCGCGGGTACCTTGTAGTCGGCCATTCGTTCCGCGCACCAGCTCCGCACCACGTCGGCTTGGGGTGGTTCGCCGCGAACGGTCAGAAAAGCGACGACGGTTTCGCCCAGCAGATCGTCAGGTCGGCCCACAACAGCGCTTTCGACGACGTCGGGATAAGCGGCCAGACAGTTTTCGACTTCCGCGGGGTAGATCTTGAAACCCGCGCGGTTGATCATGTCCTTCTTGCGATCATTTATACGAACATAGCCGTCACGATCGATCGACCCGATGTCGCCCGATTTCCAATAGCCTCCGGCGAAGCCGGCGGCGTTGGCGGCAGCGTTCTGCCAATAGCCCGGAACGACCATCGGCCCGGCAATCCACAATTCGCCTTCGGCACCGGCCGGCAGCGGCTGCCCATGATCATCGACGACAACGACATCGCCGCACGGCACCACTCTGCCGATACTGTCGGGACGGCTGGCCCCTTCGCCCGGCGGCATGATCGTCGTCGGCGAAGCGGTTTCGGTGGCACCATAGCAGTTGCACATCCGCAGCGCCGGAAATGCGGCAGCAAAATGCTCGGCGGTGACCTGCGGCATCGGGGCACCGCCATAGGCACCAATGCGCCAGTCCGGAATCGCAAAGCGGCCGAGGACGGGATCCAAGAGGCACAGGCCATACATCGCCGGCACCATCAGGGCGTGGGTAATCGACTGAGAGGTTGCGAGTTCGAGGAAGGCACGGGCCTTGAAATCGGCGAGCATGGCGATGCTGCCGCCGACATGCAGAAACGGCAGCAGCACGCCGCCCAATCCGGTGACGTGCGACCATGGAACCGTGAGGATCGTGCGATCGTCGGGGTAAAGCCCGAAGCCATGCTGCCAGTGCAGGCAACTGTGCACGATATTGAGGTGAGCGAGCATCGCCCCCTTGGGCCGACCGGTGGTACCGGAGGTGTAGAGAATGCCGAAAGTGGACTCAGGGTCGATCGGGCGCGAGATCACTCGCGCAGCGTCGGCTCGATTGAGCGCCGCCTGCCATTCGCCGTCGCCTGCAACGAGCCGTGCCGCGCCGGCCGGCAGTTCGCTGGCAAGCCGGGGCTCGACGATGACCAGTGAAGCGCCGCTGTCTTCGAGAATGAAGGCGATTTCCGGCCCACGCTGGCGCACCCCCAGCGGCACGATTATGGCACCCAGCTCGACGATGGCCGCCAAGGCCAGCACGACCTCGATGCTATTGTCCAGCATCACTGCCACCCGGTCGCCGGCCACGACGCCTCGGGCGGCGAGTGCTGCCGAGAGACGCTGGGATCGGATTTCCACCAGGGCGTAAGTCAGTCGGGTGTCGCCTTCGGTTACGCAGGGCCGGTCCGCATGGGCGGCAAAGCTTCGGCGCAGCAGGTCTCGAACATCGGACGGGCGATCGGCATAGCAGCGCAACCGCCGGCCCCAATGCTCCTCGATCTGGAAAGTTGCGCCCATGGCGGCGTCAGCGTTGCAGGTCGCTGCTATCGACGAAGCCGCCGGTGGCCTGCACCACGGCTTCGAGATAGCGGGCATAGGCCTGAACATCGCGTTCCGTCCGGCGGCGAGCGGCGTCCTCGTCCCGGCGTTCGATGGCATCGAGGATGCGACGGTGCGCCAGCATGACCTTCTGCCGAATCTCTTCAGAGGCGAAGTTCTTGATCTGCGAGGCCTCCATCATCAGGCCGGAGACCGACGAATACAGCGCGCGCAGCAAGTCGTTCCGGCTCGCGGCGGCAATGGCGGCGTGCCAATTGGCGTTCTCGTCAAGGAAGGCCGGCACGTCGTTGGCGGCGGCCTGGTCCAGACGTCCCGCGATGCGCCGCAGTTCGGCGAGATCGTCATCGCTGCGGTTGCGCGCGGCCAAGGCTGCGACGGTCGGTTCAAGTGCCTGGCGCACTTCGACAAGCGCGGTCCAGGGCACACTGCGGCCCTTGGCGTACACATTGATGTGGCGGTTGAGCAGCGCGTCCGTGGGCGCTGCCACCACAGACCCGCCATAACGGCCGGCCTTGGTCTGCAACAGGCCCTGCGCTTCGAGCATCCGCAGCGATTCGCGCACCGAGCCGCGGCTGAGACCGGTGGCAGCGACCAGCTCTCGCTCCGTTGGCAGCGACGCGCCGGGCGGATAATTGCCCGACATAATCTCGGCCTGAAGCTGCTCCGACAGAAGATCGAAGGACTTCGGCACCTTGATGCGCTTCAAGCCGTCCAGCATCGAGGGCGGCGCGAGCGGTGCCGACGGCGTCGTTTTTGCGGTTGTCATGCCCAAACCTACTGCTAGTATCGGCTGCGGTCAATTGTTGGACCATAGGTATTTGCGCAGATGCAGGTCAAGCCGGGAAGCGAGAAAGACGACAACCAGGAGGCGGCATTTGCGCCGCTCGCCGGCATTCGCGTTCTCGACTTCTCTAAGGTGCTCGCCGGGCCCCTCTGCACCCAATACCTTGCCGACCTGGGCGCCGATGTCATCAAGGTCGAACCCTGCCATCATGGCGACGACACCCGCTCTTGGCCGCCCTTCCGCGGTGGTGAAGGCACCATCTTTCTCGCAGTCAACCGCAACAAGCGCAGCCTCGCCGTCGACCTCAAATCGCCCGAGGGTCTCGCGATCGCCCGGCGCCTCGCTGCCGACAGCGACATCGTCGTCGAAAGTTTCGGGCCGGGCGTCGCCGATCGGCTCGGCATCGGCCATGCGGCGCTTCGGGCGCTCAATCCCGCCCTCATCTATTGCAGCATCTCGGGCTATGGTACGCAGGGCCCGATGCGCGAGGGCAAGGGCTACGACCTCGTTGCCCAAGCGTTTACAGGCATGTTGTCGATCACCGGCGAGCGCGGCGGCCCGCCGGTTCGCAGCCCCTATTCGCCGGTCGATCAGGGGTCGGGGCTCAATGCCGTCGCCGGCATACTGGCCGCACTCCTGCAGCGCGGTCGCACTGGCCAGGGGGCAAAGCTGGAATGTTCGCTGTTCGATACCGCCGTCGGCATGCTCGGCTATATTTTGCAGGGCTATTGGCAAACCGGTGCCGAACCCCAACCAGCCGGTTCGGCACACGACTCGCTTTGTCCGTATCAGTCCTTCGACACTGCCGATCGGCCGTTGATCCTGGGGGTCGCCAACGACACGTTCTGGCGTAGCTTCTGCGCAGTGGCCGGCCGTCCTGAGCTGGCTGACGACGCGCACTTCGCGACGGGCGCGGCGCGCGTCGCCAATCGGGACCTCACGGTTGCGGCCGTAGCGGAGCTAATGCGTGGCGCTACGAGGGCGCAATGGCTCGAGCGACTCGAAGCAGCGGGGATTCCCTGTTCGCCGGTGCACACCATCGGCGAGTTGTCGTTCCACCCGCAGACCGCGGCGTCGGGCATGCTGCTCACGGCTGCACATACGAATGACCCGGACGATCCCGGATTTCGCAGTGTTGCCAGTCCGATACTTGTCGATGGACATCGACTGGCGATGCGATTTCCGCCCCCCGCACTCGGTGCCGACAGCGCTTTCGTGCTGAAGGCCGCAGGGTTTGATGCTGCCGCTATTGCAGACCTGTCGGAGCGAGGCGTGATCCGCTGCGCCAGCCGCTCCACTGCCGAAGCCTTGACCGACATATCATGAAATCACGCCGCCAGCCCGCCGCCAGCCGCGGGATGTGGACCTTGGGAGGACAGCAATGACAGACTTTGCCCAGCTTGAGATCGAAGCCGAACGCCTGCAGCGGAAATATCGGGAGGAGCGCGACCGGCGGTTGCGGACCGAAGGAAACGAGCAGTACATCGGCATCGAAGGCACTTTTTCCGGCCTTGGCGACGACCCGCACTGCGATCGCAGTTTCACCCGCCCGGCCGAAACGCGCGATGTCGATGTCGCCATCGTCGGGGGCGGCTTCTCGGGCCTGCTCGCCGCCAGCGCCTGCATCAAGGCCGGGATCGACAACATCTGCATCATCGAGAAGGGCGGCGACTTCGGGGGCACCTGGTACTGGAACCGCTACCCGGGCTGCCAGTGCGACGTGGAAGCCTATTCCTATCTGCCGTTGATCGAGGATCACGGTGATATGCCGACGCTGAAATACGCGCCGCAGCCCCAGATTCTCGAACACGCGCGCAAGATCGCGCGCGAGCTCGACCTTTATAAAAAAGGGCTGGTGCAGACCGGCGTCACCGAAGTTCGTTGGGACGAGCCCGCGTGTCGGTGGCAAATCAGCACGGATCGTGGCGACATCGTGACAGCGCGTTTCGTTGCCATGGCCAGCGGCATCCTCAGCCGGCCGAAACTGCCCGGCATCCCCGGCATCGAGACCTTCAAGGGCCACAGCTTCCACAGCTCACGTTGGGACTATGCCTACACCGGCGGCAATGAGAGTGGCGGTCTCGACAAGCTGCGGGACAAGCGCGTGGCCATCATCGGCACCGGCGCGAGCGCCGCGCAGGCCATTCCGCACTTGGGCGCTGCTGCCCGGCAACTCTATGTCGTCCAGCGTACGCCGGCGGCGCTCGACGCGCGTGACAACCGTCCGACCGAGCCGGACTGGTGGCAAGCGCTGCAGCCCGGCTGGTGGGAAAAGCGCGCCCGCAACTTCGAGGGCTTCCTGCTCGGCATGCCCCAGTCGGAAGACCTGATCCAGGATGGCTGGACGCGAGGATGGGGCAGCATGTCGGCGGCTGCCGCAACTGCAACGTCGCCGGAGGAACAGAAGCGCCAGCGCCAGCTCGCCGACTATGCCAAGATGGAGTCCATCCGAAACCGTATCGATGCTATCGTCGAGGATGAGGAGACCGCCGAGGCGCTCAAGCCTTGGTTCAACTGGATGTGCAAGCGGCCGCTTTTTGTCGACGGGTATTACGAGACGTTCAACCGCCCCACCGTCAAGCTCATCGACACGCGTGGCAAGGGGCTGGATTCAATCACTGAGGGCGGCATCGTCTTTGACGGCGTCGAATACCCTGTCGATTGCATCATCTTTGCTTCTGGGTTCGAAGTCGCGGCAGCCACCGATCGGGCGGGAAGCTTCAAACTCGTTGGCGCGGACGGCCGAACTCTGCCCGAGACTTGGGCGGCCGGCATGCGGACCCTGCACGGCATGATGACGCGCAATTTTCCCAACGCCGCGATCATCAATGGCCTGAAACAGGCATCCATCACCTGGAACATAACGTTCATGATGCGCCGGCAAAGCGAGCATTTCGCCGCGGTCGTGAAGCGCTGCCTCGATGCCGGGATTGACCGGATCGAGGTCACCGACGCTGCGCAGGAGAGCTGGCTAGACACGTTGCGCGCCAAGTCCAGCGTTGATCAGGATTTCCTGCGCGACTGCACGCCGGGCTACTACAACAACGAGGGCCGCAACCAGGATGAATCGATCTGGGTCAGCAGCTATGGGGGCGGACCTTTTGAATATATGGAGCTGCTCGACGAATGGCGGGCTCAACGGTTTGATGCCGATCTTGATCGTCGCCCAGCTTAGCCCTGAATGGCGGAACTGGAACCGATACCCCGCTCAAAATCGGTCTCGCATTTAGGATCGATGGACTGAACTTCACATCAACCTCAGTGGCCAGCCTGTCATCCTTTCCGCGACCGCGTCCCAAAGGTGGGAGAGCGAGGGATCCATCAACTCACCATAGACAAGTGAGGCACGCGTACACATGGATTTCTGGAGTTAGCCGCCGTTCTGCGGCCAGGCCAAAAATCGCGGCCAAGTCGCAGGCCCAGCCGTTCATCGGAACTTCTATAAGCAAATGAACCTGACCGCTTTCGGGATCGCGCATCCAGCCGATCAACGGTGGGGATGGGACGCGTAGCCGCCAACTGAGCTGCGCTAACGAACGTACGCTTGCCTGAGGTTACCGCTTCCAAACGGCCATTCCGGTTTCCACCAGTCTGGTCCACCAATCCAATCTGAACGCCGACGGCTTTCAGGAACGA
>JANOCM010000219.1:0-3699 GCA_031412175.1 Alphaproteobacteria bacterium | reverse complement strand
TCGTGCCGGCCTGAGGCTTGCGCCGGCGCCGCGCGCGTGCCTGAATGCCGAAATGAAAAAACTTCTGCTCGCCGCCGTTCTCGCCAGCACGTCGGCGGTCGCCGCCCCGCAACCCGACCTTGTCGCGCTGTACAAGGATCTCCACGCCCATCCGGAACTCGGCTTTCAGGAGACGCGCAGCGCCGCGATCATGGCGGTCGAGGCGCGGGCGGCGGGCTTTACCGTCACCGAAAAGGTCGGCGGCACCGGCGTTGTCGCGGTGCTGAAGAACGGCCCTGGCCCGGTGCTGCTGATCCGTGCCGACATGGACGGATTGCCGGTCAAGGAAGCGACCGGGCTACCCTTCGCCAGCACGGCGCTCGGCAAGGCGCCCGACGGCAGCATGACGCCGGTGATGCACGCCTGCGGCCACGACATCCACATGACGGTCTGGGCCGGCACAGCGCGGGCGATGGCGGCATCGCGCAACACCTGGGCGGGAACGCTGGTGATGATAGCCCAGCCGGCCGAGGAGAGCACCGGCGGTGCCCGGGCGATGCTGAAGGATGGCCTGTTCACGCGCTTTCCGCGCCCTGATTTTGCGCTTGCCCTCCACGACAACAGCAACCTGCCGGCGGGCCAGGTCTCGGTGCCGCCGGGCCCGGCGCTGGCTGCCAGCACGTCGGTCGATGTCGAGGTGCGTGGCATCAGCGGGCATGGCGCCTATCCGTACACGACCAAGGACCCGATCGTGCTGGCAGCGCGAATCGTCGGGGCGCTGCAGACATTGGTGTCGCGCGAGAACGACCCGTTCAAGCCGGCAGTGGTCACTGTCGGCGCCTTCAACGGCGGCAATCGCCACAATATCATCCCCGATCTGGTGCGCATGCAGTTGACCGTCCGGTCCTATGACGCGGCGCAACAGCAGCGGCTGATCGATGGCATCGCGCGCGTCGCCCGCGGCGAAGCCATCGCCGCCGGTATTCCGGATGCGCTGATGCCCGTCATCACCGCCGCACGCGGTACCGAAGTCACCCTGAACACGCCGGCGCTGGCGGCGCGGGTGCGGGCGGCGCTGGTGGCAAAGCTGGGCGCGGCGCGGGTGGTCGATCGCGACCCGTCGATGGCGGGCGAGGATTTCAACCAGTACAACATCGCCGATCCGCGCATCGAGACGACGATCTTCTGGCTGGGCGGGGTGCCGCAGGCGCAGTGGGATGCGTCGCTGAAGGGTGGCCCGCCGATTCCATCGCTGCACAACAGCGGCTGGGCGCCCGATCCGGCGCCGACGATCGCAACCGGAGTCGAGGCGATGACCGCGGCGGCGCAGATGGTGCTGGCACGGAAATAGCACGCCATCGATTTTTCCGATCGGCACGATGCACGCTTATCGTTGGCGCTTGTTGCGAATTCGTCGCATCTAGTGGCGATAGGAGATCGCAATGCGCCCGACACGCCAGGAACTCGCCAAGACGCTGACCTACCTCTCGATCCACCTGACGATCGGCTTCAGCGTCGCCTATGCGATGACCGGCAGCTGGCAGATCGCCGGCGGCATCGCCATCATCGAGCCGTGCATCAACGCCGTGGCGTTCTTCTTCCACGAGCGGGCGTGGCGCTTCGACTGGGCGGGCTGGCAGCGCGATCGCGCGGTCCCCGTCTGAAAAGCGACAGGTGCGGCGGCGCACGGCCGTGCTACACAGGGGCAAACCAGCCTTGGGAGTGCCTGACATGCGCGAGTATCTCAAATTCTACATCGACGGTGCCTGGGTCGATCCGGCCATCGCCAAACAGATCGATGTCATCAACCCGGCGACCGAGGGTGTTGCCGGTGTCATCTCGATGGGAACGGCCGGCGATGCCGATCGCGCCGTGATGGCGGCGAGGAAGGCGTTCCCGGCCTATTCGCAGGCCAGCCGTGCCGACCGGATCGAGCTGCTGCAGAACATCCTTGCCAAATATCAGGAGCGTTTTGCCGAGATCGCCGCGGCCATCACCGAGGAAATGGGGGCGCCGGGCTGGCTCGCCATGCAGGCGCAGGCCGCCATCGGCGTCGGCCATCTGATGACCGGCATCGAGGTGCTGAAGAATTACAAGTTCGAGGAACTGCGCGGCTCGACGCTGATCACCCACGAACCGATCGGTGTCTGCGCCTTCATCACGCCGTGGAACTGGCCGATCAACCAGATCGCCTGCAAGGTTGTCCCCGCGATCGCCACCGGCTGCACGATGGTTCTGAAGCCATCCGAGATCGCACCGTTCTCGGCGATTTTGTGGGCCGAGGTCATGCACGCGGCGGGCGTGCCGGCCGGCGTGTTCAACCTCGTCAACGGCGACGGCCCGACCGTCGGCGCTGCGCTGTCGTCGCACCCTGAAGTCGACATGGTCAGCTTCACCGGCAGCACCCGCGCAGGTGTCGAAGTCGCCAAGAACGCTGCGCCGACGGTCAAGCGCGTCCACCAGGAGCTGGGCGGCAAGTCGCCGAACCTGATCCTCGACGATGCCGATCTGCAGGTTGCGGTCGCCGGCGGCGTCAAGTCGGTGATGATGAACAGCGGCCAGTCGTGCAATGCGCCGACGCGGATGCTGGTGCCGGCCGCCAAGATGGAAGCCGCCAAGGCGATCGCCAAGGCCGCGGCCGAGGCAACGACGGTGGGCTCGCCCGATGGCAATGCGGCAATGGGTCCGGTGGTCAGCGAGACGCAATGGACCAAGATCCAGGGCCTCATCCAGAAGGGCATCGACGAAGGCGCAACATTGGTCACCGGCGGCACCGGCCGGCCGGAGGGGCTCGACAAGGGCTATTATGTCAAGCCGACGATCTTCGCCGATGTGTCGAACGACATGACGATCGCGCGCGAGGAGATCTTCGGCCCGGTGCTGGCGATGCTGCCGTATCAGAGCGAGGAACAGGCGGTCGCCATCGCCAACGACACCGTCTATGGCCTCGCCGGCTATATCTCGGGTGAGCCCGAGCACGCCCGCAAGGTGGCGCGCCAGTTGCGCACCGGCCAGGTCAACATCAACCAGGCCCCCGGCGACATGATGGCGCCCTTCGGCGGCTACAAGCAGTCGGGCAATGGCCGCGAGTGGGGCGACCACGCGTTCACCGATTTCCTCGAAACGAAGGCGATCATCGGCTGGGGCGCGGCGGAAGCGGCGGAGTAGCCGGCTCCCCTCCCGCTTGGGGGTGGGGCTGGGGGTGGGGGAGTGCGGTATCCGGCCAACGGAGAACCCACCCCCGACCCCTCCCTTGCAGGGAGGGGAGAAGGAAGAGACATGACCATCCACACGAAACTCTGCGACCTGCTCGGCGTCGAGCATCCCGTACTCCTCGCCGGCATGGGCGGCGTGTCCTATGCCGAAGTTTGCGCCGCGGTCAGCGCCGCCGGCGGCTTCGGTTCGCTCGGCATGGCGGGGGTCAGCCCCCGGGGCATCGCCGAACAGATGGCGCGGGTGCGGGACCTCACCGACAAGCCGTTCGGCGTCGACCTGCTGACCGCCCAGCCCGAATCGCTGACCGCGAGCGTCGACGTCATCATCAAGGGCGGGGCCAAGGCGTTCATCGCCGGGCTCGGCGTGCCGGTGGCCATCGTCGAACAGCTGAAGCAGGCCGGCATCGTCGTGATGTGCATGGCGGGCAATGTTCGCCACGCGGTCAAGGCGGCGGAGGCCGGCTGCGATGTCATCATCGCCCAGGGCACCGAGGCCGGTGGGCAC
>JANOCM010000218.1:0-4119 GCA_031412175.1 Alphaproteobacteria bacterium | reverse complement strand
GGTCGACCTGTTCAAGCTGGCGCAGGAATATTTCGCCTATTTCGGCGCCATCACCGCCGATCGCCGCGCCAATCCGCGCGACGATTTGTCGACGATCATCGCCAACGGCATGGTCGACGGTGCCCCGATCGGCGACCGCGAGGCGATGAGCTATTACGTCATTACCGCCACCGCCGGCCACGACACCACCAGCTCGACCGCCGCCGGTGGCTTCGAACAGCTGATCCGCAACCCCGACCAGCTGGCGAAGCTGCAAGCCGACCCCTCGCTGCTGGCATCTGCTGTCGAGGAAATGATCCGCTGGGTCACCCCGGTGAAGCATTTCATGCGCACTGCGACCGAGGATTGCGAGCTTGGCGGCAAGACGATCAAGGCTGGCGACGGCCTGTGCCTGTTCTACTGGTCAGGCAATCGCGATGAACGGGTCTTCGCCGAGCCCTTCAAGTTCAAGGTCGACCGCAGCCCCAACCCGCAAACGGCGTTCGGTAACGGCGTCCATATGTGCCTCGGCCTGCACTTGGCGCGGCTCGAAATCCGGCTGTTGCTTGCCGAGCTGCTGCCGCGCATCCAATCGGTCGAGCTCGCCGGCGAGCCGAAAAACTCGATCGCCAACTTCGTTTCCGGGCGCAAGACGCTGCCGATCCGGTACACGATGCGATGAGGGAGGACCCGCGCCGGCTTGTGCTGGCCAACTACCCCTGGGTGGGGGAGATGCAGACCCGCTTTGCCGACATGGACGTCAACCGCCACCTCAACAATGTCGCCATCACCCGTTTCTTCGAGGAAGCGCGCATCCGCTTCAACCAGGGGCTGGTCACCGACGGGCGCATGTCGGTACGGCCGCGCTATCTCGTCGCGCATGTCGCCATCGATTATCTGGGTGAAGGCTCCTACCCCGCGCCGGTCACGCTCGGTTATGCCGTCGGCCGCATCGGCGCCAGCAGCGTGCGCAGCCTGAAGGCGATGTTCCAGAACGGCGCGTGCATCGCGCTGTGCGATTCGGTGCTGGTCCACCGCGGCCCCGATGGCCCGTCGCCACTGCCCGCCGAATTGCGCGCCCGGCTTGAGGCTTTCCCGTTGAACGGCTAGGACGCGCCTGCCTTTGTGGAGAGATATGATGACCGACGCCCCGACCACCCTGACCCTCAGCCTCGATTCCGGCGGCGATGTCGTCATCAAGCTGCGCCCCGACCTTGCCCCCGGCCATGTCGAACGTATCGCCGGCCTCGCCAATTCGGGCTTTTACGACGGCGTCGTCTTCCACCGCGTCATCCCCGGCTTCATGGCGCAGGGCGGCGACCCCACCGGCACTGGCATGGGCGGATCGAAGCAGCCCGACCTCAAGGCCGAATTCTCGGCCGAAAAGCATGTCCGCGGTGTGTGCTCGATGGCGCGTTCGTCGAACCCCAACAGCGCCAACAGCCAGTTCTTCATCTGCTTCGACGATGCCGGCTTCCTCGATCGCCAGTACACAGTGTGGGGCGAAGTGACGTCGGGCATGGAATTCGTCGACGCGCTGCCGAAGGGCGAGCCGCCGCGCACCCCGGGCAAGATCCTGAAGGCCGTCGCCGCCTGATCACCCCGCTTTCGGCCGGCGCCATCGCCATCCTGCATCGCGCCCAGGCGCAGTTGCAGGCCGGCGATGGTGCCGGTGCGGAACAGGTGCTGGCCGGGCTGACGCTCGCCGATCGCCAGCATCCCGATGCACTGGTCATCGGTGCCTTTGTCGCGCAATCCCTCGGCCGCCCGGCCGAGGCGCGCAGCCGGTTCGAAGCGGCGCTGGCCCGCGCGCCGCGCCACGCCGGCATCTGGAACAGCTACGCCAATCTGCTCGCCGACATGGGCGATGCTACCGGAGCCATTGCGGCCTATCATCAGGCGGCAATCCTCGATCCCGCGTCTCTGCCGACATTGCTCAACCTCGCCAACGCGGCGATCGGTGCCGACGCGGCGGAAATCGCCGCCGATGCCGTGGCGCGCGCCGCCTCTATCGCCCCAGGCCATCCCGATGTGCTGGTCGCCCAAGGCCGGCTGGCCCAGGCCCGCCGCCAGCCGCACGCCGCAGCCGATGCCTATCGCCAGGTATTGGTCGTGCGGCCGGGCGATGCCCTGGCGCGCCACAATCTGGCGACGGCGTTGCGCACGCTGGGCGATGCCGATGCTGCGCTGGCGGCGCTGGACGGTGGCGCGTTGCCGCCGCCAAGCCAGGTGCTGCGCGGCCATTTGCTCGCCGACGCCGGGCGATTCGATGCGGCGGTCGCGCAATATCGCGCTGTTGTTGCAAACAACCCCGATGCCATCGACGCGCATCGCGCGCTCGCCGAACTCCTGCCGCAGCTTGGGGCGGCGTCGGCGGCGCTCGACAGCTATCGTGACGCGCTGCGGCAACCCCGCAGCCCGGCGTTGTGGCGGGCGGCGATCGAGGCGGCCCGGGCGGCCGGGGACGGTGACCAGATGCGACATTGGGCGCTGGCAGCGGCGGCGGTCAGCCCTGACGTCGAATGGGAACTGGCGCACATCGCCGCGCTTGGGCTGCTCGGCGATACGCCGGCGGCGCTGGCGGCAGCGCGCACCACCACAGACCGCCATGCCGGCAGCGCAGCCGCCCAGAATTTCCTCGCCTATATGCTGCTGCTGCAGGCTGGAGATGCGGCGGCGGCCGAAGCGCCGGCGCTGCGGGCGACGCGGCTGGCACCGCTGGAACAATCGCCGTGGTCGCTGCTCGGCGTGATCTGGCGACTGACCGGTGATGCGCGCGAAGACTGGCTGTGCCGATATGACGAGCTGGTGATGGCGCGATCGATCGAACCGCCGCCGGGCTGGTCGAGCCTCCCGACATTCCTCGCTGACCTGACGGCGGCACTGACGGTCCGCCACACTTTGCGCCAGGCGCCGGCCGACCAGTCGCTGCGCGGCGGCACCCAGACCCGGGGCGCCCTTTTCGATACCGCCGATCCGGTGCTGCTCGGGCTGGAGGCGAGCCTGTTACAGACCGTTGCCGCCTGCCTCGCCGACCTGCCCGGCGACATCACCCACCCCTTTCTCGGCCGCAACACCGCTGCCGCGGTCATGGCCGGTTCCTGGTCGGTGCGGCTGCAGGCGCAGGGCTTTCACGTCAACCATATCCACCCATCGGGATGGCTGAGCTCGGCGTTCTACGTCGGCGTACCCGCCGAAATCGGCGGCGACAGCGATGCCGGCAAACTGCTGTTCGGCGTGCCGGATGCCGCGCTTGGCCTCGATCTGTCACCGCGCCGCGTGGTCACGCCGGTCGCCGGGCAGTTGGCGTTGTTCCCGTCGTACATCTGGCATGGCACCGCACCGTTCGAAAGCGCAGCACCGCGGCTGACGGTGGCATTCGATGCCCTGCCGGCTGCCCGGCGCGGACCCGGCGCCGGCCTTGAGCGTTGATGGCGTGCACCCCAACGGCAGGAGCACAGCCATGCACGACACTATCCGCGAACACATGGAAGTCATCGGCGCCGACGGCGTCCATGTCGGCACCGTCGATCACGTCCAGGGCGACCGCATCAAACTGACCAAGAAGGACAGCGGCGGCGCCGGCTTTGGCGGCGGCCACCAGGACCACCATCACTTCATCCCGATGGGGCTCGTCGCCGCGGTCGAGGGTGAACAGGTCCGCCTGTCGGCCAACGCCGATGTCGCGGTGACGATGGAAGAAGAAGCTGGCGGGAACGCCATCGACGAAGGCTGATCTCTGGAAGGCATGAAAAACCCCGGGTCGCGGTGTGCGACCCGGGGTTCTTCCTGGGTTTCAGCGACCGCCGCGGTAACCGCCGCCGCCGCCGCCGCCACCGGCACGCGCCGGACGGGCGCCGCCGCGATTGCCATCGGCACGCACCAGGGCGCGCGGATCGCGGCCGGGGCGGCCACCGCCCGCCGGGCGGCGAGCAAAGTCACGGCGGTCTTCACGCCCCTGCTCTTCACGCGGCGCCGGCGGCGCCGCGCGCTCGACCTTCTGCGCCGCCAGCACGGCAGCGCGGAAATCGGCCGGCAGTGCGAGCACGGTGATTTTCTGGCGGATCAGCTTTTCGATGTCGCGCAGGAACGGCCGTTCGTCCTCGGCGCAGAACGCGATCGCCTGGCCGTCGGCGCCGG
>JANOCM010000217.1:0-1526 GCA_031412175.1 Alphaproteobacteria bacterium | reverse complement strand
TCATCGCGACACCGTCGCCGACCTGATGATCGCGACTGTCGACCGGTTTGCGCCGGGATTTGCTGCGTCGGTGCTTGGTCGGATGATCAAGTCGCCGCTCGACCTCGAACGCGATTTCGGCCTCATCGGCGGCGATATCTTCCACGGGAAGCTGACTCTCGACCAGCTGTTTTCGGCGCGGCCGATGCTCGGGCACGCCAGTTATCGCGGGCCGATCCCCGGGCTGTACATGTGCGGCGCCGGCACCCACCCCGGCGGCGGCGTCACCGGCGCACCCGGCCACAATGCCGCGCGTGCCATATTGGCGGACGGCAGGCGCTGATTTTCGCCGGCTATGGTTAACCTTGCGCGCGCGCGGCCGTTGCGTCACTTTGGCACGCGCCGACGTATCTATCGGTAACGGGGGGCAAAAGATCGACCGATGCTGATTGCACAGGTCACCGATATTCACCTGGGCTTCCAGCCGGATGACCCGGCGGAGCTGAATCGCAAGCGTTTCGACGACGTGATCGCCAGCCTGCTGGCGCTGTCGCCGCGCCCCGACCTGATGCTCGCCACCGGCGACCTCACCGAATCGGGCACCCTCGCTTCGTATCGCACGCTCAAGGCGCTGTGCGACGCGCTGCCCTTTCCCGTGCTGCTGGCGGTGGGCAACCATGACAGCCGCGACAATTTCTGCAGCGTGTTCCCCGAAACACCGCGGATCGCCGGCGGTTTTGTTCAATATGCAACCGATGCCGGGCCGCTGCGCATCATCGTTCTCGATACTGTCGAGGAAGGCCAGCATGGCGGCGGCTTCGATGCCGTGCGTGGCGACTGGCTGACTGCCGAACTCGCCGCGTCGGACAAGCCGACGATCATCGTGCTCCACCATCCGCCGATCGAAACCGGCAATGGCTGGATGACCGAAGATCTCGATGCCCCCTGGGTCCGGCGGTTGCATGCCATCATCGCGCCGCAGCCGCATGTCATCCGCATGGTTTCGGGCCATCTCCACCGCGCCATCGTCACCGGCTGGGGCGGCACGACGCTCGCCGTCTGCCCGTCATCGGCGCCGCAGGTGGCGATCGATTTCCGCAGCCTCGAT
Source organism: Alphaproteobacteria bacterium (assembly GCA_031412175.1). GTDB lineage: Bacteria > Pseudomonadota > Alphaproteobacteria > Sphingomonadales > Sphingomonadaceae > Sandarakinorhabdus. Next base: position 439 of record JANOCM010000217.1, on the reverse strand, counting down.
GGCGAACACCCCGATGGTCGCGACATGATCGTCGCCGAAGGCCCGGGCTTTGCGCTGCATTACTGGACCGGACGCGACCTCGTCACGCACTTCGGCACCGGCGGCGAGCATCCGGTGCTGGCGCGCTACAATGCGCGGATGCAGCCGACGGTGCGGCATATATTGGCGGAGCGGTTGGTCCGGAGTTGAAGACTCCCCCACCCCCGGCCCCTCCCGCAAGCGGGAGGGGAGAAGGTCACACGCGCATCGGCATCAGTACATACAGCGCCCGGCTGTCGTCGCTTTCACGGATCAGCGTCGGCGCCGCGGCGTCGGCGAGATGGACATCGACTTGGTCGCTGCCGACCTGCCCCAGAATATCGAGCAGATAGCGATAGTTGAAACCAACCTCGAACTCCGGCGAGGTGTATTCCGCCGGCACTTCTTCGGCGGCGGTGCC